>NZ_CP090984.1 GCF_021513155.1 Jeotgalibaca sp. MA1X17-3 | reverse complement strand
TGTTGATATGCCAACTGCTAAAAAACAAAGGATTTGTCATTTGTTCAATATTAACTATCGGGAAACTATAAAAAAACAACATATAGCTTCTCTTACAAATGGCTAAATTTTAATTAAGGCCTATTGTTTGCGAACAGAAAAGGTGTTGTAGAGATTTATTGATTAGTCAATTTCTAAACATCTAAAAGCTCTGTGATCGAATTATTAACTACTCACTATTACTTTTAAATCTTTGTCTATTTTGGTATATAAAGTGTCCATTAGTAAAATCAACAATTTTTCAACAAATTAAAACACATTTTGAGATCTATTCAACTTGACAGGTGGATTACCTCTCGTGAATAGGTTTCAAAATACATTATTTTGTCTTCTTTTTTACATATCGATAAAGGGTTCTTCGCTGATACATGTCATTTCCGTAATTTGTTTTACGCTATATGTTTGACTTTCGTACAGTTTCATCGCTAGTTCAATATCAGGTTGATTAACATGTGAGCGTCCACTTTTACGGTCGTAGTGCGAGGGCTTTTCAAACCATCTTTGGTACGCTCCAACGATTAAATCACGTTCAAACTGACTAAATACTTGAAAAACGGTCATTATAAAGGTCAATGAGGAGTACTGGTATCGAAATTTTCTTTCAAGGTCACTAGTTTTACCTTATAACCTTCAAAATAGTTAACGAGATCAATCAAATCATTAGTACTATGTCCTAGACGAGAGAAACTTTTAATGATTATTGTGTTTCCCGGACGTAGTTTTTCTTTTAATCGATTTAATTGTAGACGGTCTGCTTTAGTTCCCGTCATTTTTTCGGTAAGAATTTCATTACAATGTTGTTCATTCAATAAATCGATTTATCGGTTCAATTCTTGTGAGCGTGTCCTCACTCGAGCATATCCACTCATACTGATCTTCCTTTCTTTTTTACTGTATCATAAACACACTATAAAGATACATAGTTAATGATACAATCAAGGTATTTATAATCAAAATTTTTTAAAACTAATATGAGGTGATAAAATGTTTCTTAACATAAATTGAAATAATATTAAATGGGATTTGGCTAGTACTTTGAGTAGTTTTTTTCTATCAATAGTAGCCAGAAAAAAATTATAAATTGTCTTATGAATCTAAAGATATTTATAATTTTTCGATATAGTACAGGTCTGTAAGAATGCTTTTTAAGGCCATTTCAAATTTTTATACGGGTAACTTCCTTTTAAAATGTCTTAAAAGGATTCCTAATGAACGTACCACCTTCTAATTCAATATATTTTCAGCTTACATATAGCGGATAGAATCGTAAGCCTTCTTATTCCTTCAATTAAATTACATATCGGATTATTTTTTAATTTTTTACTTCTATTAGTTAGTATCTTTATCTCCTTTTGAAAAGTAGTAATAAATTTAGTTATTTCATTCTGTTAAAAATAACATCGTAATTCTAGACTAGATATCTTTTCCAGGCAATTTTACACCGTGATACCCGTGAGATTCAAAACCTGAGATGGGTGCATATATAACTTCTATTTCTTTTTCAAGAATTTTTGGGATGCTATCGATTTTAATGACTTCTAAAGAAAAAGATACTGGATTGATTAAAATTAAATAGTCTATTTTTTCTTTATATTTATAAATCCAATCAAGTAAAATTTTATCGGTGTTTATCCTATATGATTCAAATATTTCTGCAGGTTCATTTTTACGAGTTATTGCTGTATGGATATTACTATCTAAATACTCAAGTAAAAAAATACGGTGTTCAGATGAGTTCATACTTTTCTCGTAACTGATTATGTGCTTTGACCAGTTTTTTTGTATAGATTTTATAACATTATTATGGGAGTGCGGTTCAAATGGACGAGAATATGAGTTACTTACTAACTCATATTGTTCACTAGTATCTAAATTCTTTAAAAAGTTATTTTCACTATTCTTATTAAAAATTGTTGATTCTCGCGTTTGCTGAGCTCCCTTTTTATTTTCAGATGAAGAAGTAATAGCAAAATGCTCTATGAATCCGTTATTAAATACAATATCTGGAAATGTAGTACTAAGTGGGTTCAATTGGGCGCTCTCTAGCCAGCTTTTCAGTTGAACAAATTGCTGATCCGATAATCCAAAACAATCTTCTTTATTTAAATGATTCTTTATGAAATCCAAGCTTCTTTGCTCTATACTATCTTGATTTGATATATTTTCACTCATAAGACATATCTCCTCTCTTTCGCTTATGTCGAGTAAGCGTACTTTTGCTGATCCCCGTCATCTTCTCGACTTCTGTATAGGAGTGGGTCTCTAGGAGCTTCATGGCTAATTCGATCTGTTGTTGGGAGAACTTTTTAGGACGCCCTTCCTTGAATCCTGGTCGTTGTTTGGCAATTTCCTTTCCTTCTTGTGTTCGTTCCACAATTAGGTCGCGTTCAAAATCCGCAAAGGCACTGAAAATGGTAAAAATTAATCTTCCTGTTGACGTATTTTCAATTATCCCTAGATTCAGAACATTAATCCGAATACCCTTTTCAAAAAGATACTTAATCGTATTTAAGGCATCCTGTGTACTACGGGCAAACCGATCTAATTTGGTGACCACCAGTGTATCCCCGGTTTGAATCGCTTGGAGTAGTTTTTGGAATTCTGGACGATCACTCTTTGTTCCGGTTATTTTTTCAAAGAAAATCTTATCGCATCGTTCCTCTTCCAGCTGACGCAGCTGTCCTTCCAAATCTTGGTGACGGGTACTCACCCGTGCATATCCATGTTTCATCTTTTTTAACCTCTTTTTCCACTTTACTTTTGACCATTAGTTATGACACCTTGCTAAGCTTGATTTTACTGGAATAAAAAATCATAGTCAATACTCTTGAGTTATGACTATTGAATATATTTAATAAATATTCAACATCTACAAAAAATAAGCAGAAACTAATAAAAAGTTCCTACTTACTTATTTATTATTTAGTTTATTTTCCAACCAAGTGTAGACAATTCAACTAAAGAATACTTCATTCGTAACCTTTCTATTATTTATTAAGTATTAAAGATAATTAGTACATATAAATACGTTGACAAAATGGTAATTGTGACATACTATATATTATATATAATACGCTATTGAAGGGGGTAGAGAATGAAATTAAGTACTCGCCAAAAAGAGATTATTGAAATTGTTAAAAAAAATGAACCCATTACAGGAGAAAAAATTGCTGCTTTATTAGGTTTTTCTCGTTCAACGTTAAGACCTGATTTTTCACTACTAACCTTGAGTCAGCTATTAATTGCAAAACCTAAAGTAGGCTATTTTTACAATACTCATAAAGTAGAACCTTTAATAATAAAAGATATAAAAGAAAAGAAAGTAGAAGATGTTATGAGTGTTCCAGTAATAGTCCGATCTGAAACCTCTATTCAAGATACTATAATAAAAATTTTTTTAGAAGATGTAGGTTCAATCTATATTACAGAACATAATCATCTTGTGGGGCTTGTTTCTAGAAAAGATTTACTGAAAATAGTGATTGGAAAAATAAATATTGAAGAAATGCCAATTAGTATGGCAATGACTAGAGTCCCTAATATTGCCTTTGTTTTTAGCAACGACTCCGTGGAGACTGCAACCAAAAAACTTTTACAGCATGAAGTAGATAGTCTTCCAGTAATAGAATTTGTAGAGGGGGAAGACTTGAATTACTTAAAAGTAGTTGGAAAATTCTCTAAAACTTTAATTAGTCGTTTATTTTTGAATCTTATTAAAAATGAAAGTTAGGAGGATCATATGAAACCAGTAGTAATTTATCTTATTTCTGACTCAATAGGAGAAACCGGCGAACAAGTTGTACATTCTATTCTCTCACAGTACTCTTTAGAAATTAGTAGAATTAAAAAATTTACACATGTATTAACAAAAGTAGAATTAGAAACTATCGTCAACGATATTTATCAAGAAGAAAAAGTAGTTGTCTTTTACACGTTAGTTCAAAAAGAATTGAGACAGTACTTAACAGAACTTCCACAAAAAAGAAATTACTTTTTTGTAGATATTTTAGGAGATGGTTTAACAGTCCTAGAACAAGCAACGGGTCTTAAATCTATTGAAGAACCAGGAATTATTCGGAAAATGGATCAAGAATACTTTAATAGAATTGAAGCAATAGAATTTTCTGTTCGATACGATGATGGGATAGATCCACGAGGAATACTAAAGGCTGATTTAGTAGTCTTAGGAATATCAAGAACATCTAAAACGCCTTTATCTATGTATTTAGCAAATAAAAATATACGTGTTGCAAATGTCCCACTTTTTCCTGAATCTGAACCACCTAAAGAAATCTATCAAATTTCACCCACTAGAATTATTGGTTTAACAAATACTCCTGAAAAATTAAATAACATACGAAAAGAGAGATTAAAGGCTCTAGGATTACCACAAAATGCTAGTTATGCTGAAATCAATCGAATCTTGGAAGAACTAGAGTATGCTGATAAAATTATGAAAAAAATTGGCTGTTTCATTATAGATGTATCTGATAATGCTATAGAAGAAACAGCAAATTTAATCTTAGATTATATGAAAAAAATAGATCTATTCATACCTACTAGAGTTTAAATTAAGTATAAAAATAATATAATAAGAAAAGAGAAAAAAATGAAAGAAAAATATATTTATAACTTTAATGAAGGTAAAAAAGAAATGAAAGAACTACTGGGTGGTAAAGGAGCGAATTTGGCTGAAATGACAAAAATATCACTTCCCGTTCCTCCAGGATTTACTTTAACTACAGAAAGCTGTAACCGCTTTTTTAGAGAAGGGGAAATCATATGGTCTAGTTTGAAAAAAGAAATCAATGCTCACTTAAAAGAGTTAGAACAAATGACAGGGAAAAAATTTTCAGATGTGGAAAATCCTTTACTCCTATCTATTCGATCTGGAGCGGCTCAATCCATGCCCGGCATGATGGATACTATCCTAAACTTAGGATTGAATGATCAGTCTGTTATAGGTTTATCTAAAATAACAGCTAATGGACGTTTTGCTTATGATAGCTATCGTCGTTTTATACAAATGTTTTCAGACGTAGTAATGGAAATTCCTAAAACATATTTTGAAGCTATATTAGAAAAAGTCAAGGAGGATAAAAATATAGATTTAGATAAAGATATTAATGAAGAAACGTTAAAGGAAATCACTGAAAAATATAAAATTGTTTATTTACAAGAAACAGGTGAAAGTTTTCCACAGGATCCTATGAAACAATTACTACTAGCTATTAAAGCAGTATTTTTATCATGGAATAATCCAAGAGCCATATTTTATAGAAATATGCATAATATCTCTAAAATAAATGGTACTGCTGTAAATATTCAGTCCATGGTATTTGGAAACAGAGGAGATTCATCTGGTACAGGAGTAACTTTTACTCGAAATCCTGGAAATGGTGATCATAATTTATTTGGAGAATTCTTATTGAATGCTCAAGGAGAAGATGTCGTTGCAGGTGTTCGTACACCAAGTGATATATCAGAATTAAAAAATTTAATGCCTGAAGTATATCAACAATTAAAAACAGCCGCTAAAAAACTTGAAAACCACTATTTAGATATGCAAGATATTGAATTCACTATTGAGAACAATGAGTTATTCTTATTACAAACAAGAAACGGAAAAAGGACAGCACATGCCGCTATTATTATAGCCATTGATCTTTATCATGAAGGTAAAATAACCAAAAAAGATGCATTATTAAGAATTGAACCACAACAATTAGAACAGTTACTACATCAAAGTTTTGATGAAAACGCTCTCTTCCAAGCAAAAAAAATAGCTAAAGGACTTGCAGCTTCTCCTGGTGCAGCTTCAGGGAGAATATATTTTACTACTGAAGCAATAGAAATCGCTTATGAAAAAGGAATAAAATCAATTTTGGTAAGACAAGAAACTTCGCCTGAAGATATTTCTGGGATGGTGAAATCAGAAGGAATTTTAACAGCTAGAGGTGGAATGACTTCTCATGCTGCAGTAGTAGCTCGCGGAATGGGAAAATGCTGTATCGCTAGTTGTTCCGATTTAAAGATTAATGAAGACAAAAAGATAGCAAAATTTAAAGGAGTAATTTTAAATGAAGGTGACATCATTTCACTTGATGGGACAACAGGAACCGTTTATATAGGTGATATAGAAAAAAGTAAACCCTCTTTAGGAAAAGAGTATAAAGAATTAATGGATTGGATTGATGAAATAAAAACAATGTCAGTTCGAGCTAATGCAGATACGCCAGAAGATGCAAAACAAGCTTTAGAATTTGGAGCAGAAGGAATCGGGCTTATTAGAACGGAACATATGTTTTTTAAAGAAAGTAGAATTTCTTCAGTTAGAAGAATGATTTTAGCAAGGTCCGCTGAAGAACGAGCAAAATCTTTAAATGAAATATTACCTATGCAAAAAAAGATTTTTATCAAATTTACCATGTTATGGGTGAACTTCCTGTGACCATTCGCTTATTAGACCCACCCTTACATGAATTTATGCCTATTAAAAAAGAGGATATTCATCATTTATCTGAAACAATGTCTTTAAGTGAAGAAGAATTGAATGAACGTATAAATCAATTACATGAGGTAAATCCTATGTTAGGTCATAGAGGAGTTAGATTAGGAATAACCTATCCTGAAATTAGTAGAATGCAAGTACGAGCTATAATGGAAGCCGCTCTCGAATACAAATCAGATACAAATTTGGAAATCCAACCAGAGATTATGATCCCTTTAGTTAGTGACATGAAAGAATTTATTTATATTAAAGAAGAAATTGAAGATGAAATCAAAAAAATATTCTTGGAGAAAGATCAAAAGATACCCTATCTTATTGGTACAATGATTGAAGTACCACGAGCTGCATTAACCGCTGATAAAATTGCAGAAAAAGCAGATTTTTTCAGCTTTGGAACCAATGATTTAACTCAAATGGGATATGGTTTTTCAAGAGATGATGCTGGTGGTTTTATTTCTAAATATATAGATAAAAATATTTTCGAAAAAAGTCCTTTTGATACAATTGATCAAGAAGGAATTGGTCAACTAGTAAAAATAGCAATCCAGAAAGGACGAAAAACAAAACCAAATATAAAAATAGGTGTTTGTGGTGAGCATGGTGGAGATCCTATATCGATTGATTTTTTCCAAAAAATAGGACTAGACTATGTCTCTTGTTCCCCATTCCGTGTCCCCATTGCACGTTTAGCAGCCGCTCAAGCAGCCATTAAGAATTGCTAATTAAAATAAAAATATTTTTAATATAAAACTAGTACATAAATAAAGTAGAACGATCAATTAAAAAAGAGAAGGTAACTTTTTTGAATCCCTATCCGAAAACTAAACACTCAAAAAAGTGTGCTCTCGTTTTCGGGTTATTTTTTATCTATTTTTTTGTTATGCTCTAATTGAACTGTTTGGAATCGGAGGTCACCACATGAGAAAAAATATATACAGAACAAGAAATTGAAATACTGGAGGGAAATCCAAATATAAAAAGTGTTTCATCTAAAAGGATTACCTACTCACCAGCATTCAAAATTAAAGCTATAGAATAAAGTAAAACAGGCGTGACCTCAACGGTCATTTTTGAAGAGGCTGGGCTTCCAGCATCTCTAATCGGGTACCAAGGGGTATCCCTGGAAGATAAATTGGCAAAAGCTAACGCTCGTATCGCCTGTCTTGAAGGAAACCTTGCGCTAGTAAAAAAATAGAGCTTCACGAAAGGAACGTGAAAAACGAGACAAAGATCGTCCTAAAGACCAATGAACGGTATAAGCTGATTAACCACATCATTCGTGAGTATCAACTCAAAGACATGGTGAAACATCTTTGTGAAATTGCCGAAGTCAGTCGGAGTGGGTATTACTATTAGCTAAAAACTGAAGTAAATCGCATGGAAAGGTACGAAAACGATTGGGCTGACTACAAACTACTTTATCAGGTATTTCTTGATTAGAAAAATTGTGGAATCGAAGAGACTAAAATGACTCTGGAAAATGAATACAACCTGGTAATGAATCACAAAAAAATCCGGAGGATTCTACGCATGAACGGTATTATTTCTCCAATCAGAAAAGCAAAACGGTACCGAAAAATCATGAAAGCTACGCAGGAGCACAAGACCAAGAAAAACTTGGTGAATCGGCATTTTGACTATGGAACTCCATATAAAGTGCTCCTGACGGATATCACATATCTTCCATACGGGAACGGTCAAACAGCCTATCTTTCCACTGCCAAAGACGGTGCAACGGGAGAAATCATTGCCCATCACTTTTCTACAAGTTTGAAGATGGGTTTGGTATATCAGAAACTGGAAAAAATGTCCACAGTGATCCAACAAGATAACCTAGAAACAGAACAATACTTTCACTCGGACCAGGGTGTCCATTATATCCACCTTTTCAGAAAAATGTTGAAGAAATGTGCTTAACACAGTCCATGTCCTGGAGGGGCAACTGTTGGGATAACACTCCTATGGAACCTGTTTTTGGTCATATAAAGGATATTGTCCTATCTGAGAAACAAGAGACACTTTAGTACTTGTGGTATGCCATAGAAGAATATATTGAATTTTACAATCATCGCAGCTATCAAAAAAAGTTAAAGAAGATGACCCCGATTGCTTATCGAGACCATCTTCTATGGGTAGTATGAACCTGTTTTTTTTACGTATCTAGTTTAGAGGTAGGAATTCACTCTATTGTCGTTCATTTTTTCTTATAATCTCATTTTCTGATTATTCATGTAGTAATTTAGCATAATAACGGACAGCTTTTACAGCTCTATGCCAACCATTCAATTTTTCTTGTCGTTCATTATCAGCCATAAGAGGTTCGAATTTCTCGTTCTCAGATACTAAGACAGTTAACTCATTTTGGTCGCACCAATAACCAACCGCTAGTCCAGCAAGATAGGCAGCTCCCAATCCTGTTGTATCTAGACGTTCAATTCGTCTAACCGTTTTACCTAATATATCTGCCTGAAACTGGATTAACATATTATTTTGTGCAGCTCCGCCATCAACGTAAAGAAGATCTACTGTGATACCAGTATCTAGTTCCATTAATTCAATAATATCAGTAACTTGATATGCAATTGATTCTAAAGTAGCCCTAACTAATTCTCGGCGACTTGTTGATTCGTTAATTCCTAGGATAGCTCCTCTGGCATTTGGATCCCAATAAGGTGCACCAATTCCTCGGAAAGTTGGGACAACATAAACGCTAGAGTTAATATCTGCTTCAAGTGCTAATAATTCTGAATCATCTATTGAATTAAATAAATTTAAGCCATCTTTTAACCATTCAATTGCACTACCTGAAATAAGAGCAGAACCCTCAAGAGCATATATTATTTTTTTGTCAGTGGAATAGGCGATTGTAGTCAGTAAATTATGTTTAGATAGTTTAGGTTCAGAACCGGTATTCATAACAATAAAGGTTCCTTGCCCATAAGTACTTTTTAATTGGCCAGGTTCAAAAGCTAGTTGTCCAAACAAAGCAGCTTGTTGGTTTCCAGCAACACCAGCGATGGGGATATTTATACCATTAAATAGATCTATATCTGTTAAACCATAAATATAAGAGCTTGGATAAACTTTCGGCAACATAGTCTTTGGTATATTAAAAATTTTCAATAATTGATCATCCCATTCTAGAGTATGAATATTAAACAGCATCGTTCTAGAAGCATTTGTATGATCGGTAGTGTGTAACTTACCATTTGTTAGATTCCAAATAAGCCAGCTATCGACCGTTCCAAAAGCTAACTCTCCACGTTCTGCTCTTTCTTGTGAGCCAGGATGGTGGTCAAGAATCCAACGGATTTTACTAGCAGAAAAGTAAGGACTTAATACTAATCCAGTTTTTTTGCGAATAGAGTCTTCGATTTTTTCTTTTTCAAGTTGTTCAATAATAGTTAATGATTGGTTAGAATTCCAGACAATAGCATTGTGTATTGGCTGGCCAGTTTTACGATCCCAAATCACTGTTGTTTCACGCTGATTTGTTATACCAAGTGCTTTAATTTGAGTGAATGAGACTTCAGAATGTTTCATAACTTTACGAATCACATCAGAGACTGATTGCCAGATAATATTTGGATCTTGCTCCACCCATCCAGATTGTGACATTTTTTGTTCAAACGTTTGAGTCGCTGTATTGATATAATTACCTCGGCGATCAATAATAAGTGCACGTGTTGTTGTTGTTCCTTGATCGATTGATAAAATATATTCTGCCATAAGTAATCAGCTCCTTAAGTCTATTTTTTATAGTAAGATATATGGTATTTTTTATGATTGAAATTTATAAGGAATTGCTTGAATAAGTAATTTATGATAGTTATTAGCATTTGGATTACAGTCTTCAAGGACCCAACGATAGAGCATTTCAGATAAACCATAAGTATAAAAATCTGTGGTTGCTACAACACTAGTATGAGTAATGTCACAAACAGTAAGTGTTTTTAAATAATCATTTGTGATTTTTTTAACTTCTTGCTTGATATAATAAACGAAATAATCTTTAAATGAGTCCAATTTAATATTTAAGAATATTTTCTTATAATAGATTTTATTTTCTTCAAGATATTGTAATAAAAATAACAGTACATTCTCTCGTTGCTCCCAATTTGAAATTAAGTCAATTAATTCAGAAACCTCACATGAAAAAATCCAAGTGACTAAATCATATTTATCATTAAAATGATGGTAAAAAGTTTGACGTCGGTAATCAGTCTGATTCATGATATCTGTTATCGATATTTTATCAATAGCCTTTTCATTGGTTAATTGTTTGAAGGAACAAGAAATGATTTCCTTCGTTATATTATTTTGAATCATATCTCATCTCTCCTTAAACAACTTATTAACTATTATATTCTTGTTATAGTTGATTATACGTCATACTCAAAAGTAATTAAAGTAAACAAATCACTCCCTATATCTGTTGAGGTAATAACGCTCTGCATACGGAAAGTATTTTCCCTTATATGAATCTATACTATTCTTAGTTTTCGTCATATGAATTCATCCTGTCAATTGAGAGTTATGGTAATTTCAATACAACATGAAATTCACGTGGCATTTTTTAGTTAGCATTGGCTAACTACATTCTTCAATCCAGCATGTAAATCAAATATAAAATCTTTTTTGCAAATAAAGAGTGAAGAGCTCCTATTCTTAGTCGCGTGAATCCCATCAGGATACCTTCACTTTAAAAAATAGTATCTATTTATATTTACTAGCATAATTGCTGTATTTTATCCCTCAGATAGTAAAACAGGTTTTGATAGACACGGAAGGAACTTAGTTTTAAGAATAATTTGAGCCCACTTCTTGTTGTTTTCCTGCTACTTTGAACAGTCGGAGGATATCTACCTGAAAAGTTTCTTCTTTTACAAATAGACAGAGAGTATTCATAAAATTAACAAGGTTATAAGCCAATAGGTTTACCAACATCCGGGCATTTTTTTCCAGGAAACTGGAGCTATCAGTCTTATTAAAATAGAAACCATTTTTTGTTGCCTTGATGAAGTTTTCCATGGTTCCACGCTTATGGTATAGTCGGAAAATTATTTCAGCTGAATGAGTTCTGGACGGATTCGTAATCACATATTCATATCTGAAGATGAATATGTCTGGTTCTCTCGTGGATTTCGTGCAAACCCATCATCCCCTTGGACCAAAATATCCGTGCCATGCAAGGAAAAGATTGATTATAATGGGCCCATAAGGTTTTCATAAACTTTTTCATCCTGTTGGACGTGTATACGTTCTGCCTTTAAGAAGTCCCCGGTTAATATATCAAACGTCTTCAAAGGATGGTAGCCGTTCGTACCATAGTGGGAATTAAAATTAGTTTTTCCTAATTCCCAAACGTATCTGAGTGGGGGGAGTCAAGGTCAATAATCATTTCTGTCTCATTTCATTCCAAACGAACCTTGTCCAAGAGAGCCTGATTTAGTTCTTGGAATTGGAGGATTGAATCCTCATTTATCAGAACCTAAAATCGGGAAAAAGACAACTGAGAGACGAATCAGCCGAGTATCCTGCAATCAGTTGGAACAGCAGTTGTTCGTGTAAGGAATTTGGGTGGAGATTTTTGAGTCTTCAACATATTTCGAATAGTAAAAAATAATATTTTTCTAGCGCGAGCATTACCACGTTTATTTATTCGATCTTTCTTTCTCATCGTTCCAGATTGATGAGTACGTATATCAATTCCAACATAAGCGTTCAACTGATTTGAAGTAGAAAACCGTCTGATGTCCCCTAATTCAGAGATCATCAACGCAGCAGTTAGAGGGCCTATCCCAGGTATACTAACTAGTACTGAAAATTCATCAAGGTTTTTTGACTGTTCAATCATTTTTTTAGATAATTGGTCTTTTGTATTGAATAATTGTTGTATCTGCTTGATTCTGTATTGAACTTTAGTTACTAAAAAATGATCTTTATCTACTGCTGGATAAAACTTATCTGCTAAACGAATAAATTGTTCTGCTTTTAGTAGAGCTTTTTTTGAAATGTTTTTTTAGTACTTACGAGAATTATATTTTTTATTCTTATTTTACTTAACTCTTTAATATATGCAGGGGGAGGAAAACACTCCATAATATTTAATGTATATGTAGATAGGTTACTAGAATATAACGTTTCTATCTCTGGAAAACACTGTTGGAGAAAGGCGTGAAGTTGTGCTCTTTGTTTTATAAGACTAGCGTGGACTTCATCATACAAGATAGATACTTCATGTATTTCTGAATAGATGAAGGTCTGATGCTTCTTTTTTTAACGATCAAAATGATTATGGGACTGCGCTAATTTCTATGCATCTATTTTATTTTTTTATTACCACGCAAACCCTCAGTTTGTTTTTTTAGCCAATAATGGGTTTAGGATACAATATGAAATCCGTTCCATCTTTAAAAAGGGTTAAATTTGTCTAAAATAAACCCCTGTAGCTTCAAAAACTACTTTAGTGGTCTCTTTACAAAGCTGGCTTTTAAGTTGGTTAAACCCTTCTTGATTGTGTTTAATTTCGAATTCCGCAACACAGACTTCTTCTTCATAAATAACAACATACCTTTTTCCTTTACTCACATCTAAAGTCATGACTCTCATTTATTTTCGATCCTTTCTATTTAAATGGAAGTACTCCACTTATACCTTAACGATTCCACTTTCCTATAGACGATTTCAAAGGACCAACATACTTCAAACGGATTCAATCAAGGATAGTGAAGGGGCCTGTTTGACGTGCAGACTCAAAGTCTTCGGGTGTTGATGGCCTCCTCTTCACCTCTACTATATAAAAAAATAGTAGTGCATATCCATCTTTGGGATATGCACTACTAACCTTAGTATATTTGACGAAGAGCCGCAAGTTCATTTGAACTCACTAACACGATTTATTAGAGAACCCTTGTTTACTCAATAACATCATATGTTGTACAACTTTACTTTCGAGTTATATTGTTATAATGTACAATTATAGAGTCGCATAAAGTGCAGTATTAGCCAATAGAACAAGAGTCATTAAGAATACGTTAATAAATGTTCCTAAATAAACATTCCCAGTTAATCTATAGAAGTATCTATTAAATATTGCAGCTATAATTAGTACAGGTACCAACCCAATTACAACAATTGATGATAGTGCCTCTGACGGAAATGCTGCTTGGCCCATTACGAATAACGATCCATATTGGTAGATTAAGTAGAATATTAACCCGCCTACAAACATAAAGATTGAAACAAGGTACCCCTTAATACCATCAAAGCGTTCATCCGCTGTATTGGAATTTATGGATAATCCCACTATAAAGTAGAAAACAAAGAATAGCGGTGCATATTTTAATAAAGCTACAAGGTGATGGGTTTCAAATGTTTTAACTGCTAATGTCCACAATCTAAAATCTGTTTTAAATAGAGCATCCACTATAAATAACATGAGATAACTAACAGCAATAGCAATCGCCGCAACTGCTAAGGATGCAAGCACAGTTTTCACATTAACTTTCAAGCCGTAATTTTCAATTGTTACTCCTTTAGGTTTTTGATAAATAAAATAATTCACTATCAACACCATTAGCGTAATCAGTGCAATATTGATAGCCCAGTATGCAATCGTATTTCCTGTTGGAGCTCCTAAAAAATCACTAACTTCAATTAATGTACCACGATATTTTATCAGTATAAATTGGGCAATACTAGTAATAAGTACCGCAATTGAAACTTTTTTAATGTCCGAATGCTTATCCTTAAAGTAAGCAAAAACCAAAGTAATTAAACTTATTGCAATAATAATATAGTTAATTTGCGTCATTAATCTCAGTCCAACTTCTACACCACTATAGAATGTAGTGAATAGTAAGGCTGGCATAAACGATCCAAATATAATCATTATTAAGTTTGAAGTTTTTTCGCTATTTGTATTGGGAACAGGCAGTGATTTTGGTCTATCAACGATTGCTTTTGACAAGAACGGTACTTTCAACAATATTTTAACGACAGGTACAAACATTAAGAAGAAACCAATTAAAGCCAAAAATGAGAACCATTCTTTATACATCCATGATTGATTAGCATTCCCAACTTTTATAATATCAGAATATTCTGAAAATGATTCATCATAAAAATCAATTACATGATCTGTAGTATTCATTGAGAAGTGATTCCAGGGGTGGGTTTCTTTAGGTTGATAAATAACTCGCTTGCCACCGCTAGCTTTGTAAAATTCGCCAACACTTGGATTTTCAGGATTACCCAGAAATGATTGTGCTTCCTTTGTGCTAATATAATCTTTTTCGACAACGGTTTTTCCTAGCGCTGCTGCCTCCGGACTAAAGAAAAATTCATCATACTTTCCTGCAATTGCACCAGAGGTTCTAGGTCCATATGCATTGACAATGTCGTTTAGTTCATAACCTAAAACATAAATATTAGAGTAATCTGAACCCATTGTTAAAGAACTACTAATCTTTCTAAACCCTGATTGTTCGTAAAATTTTTCATCCAAGAGTACTGCGTGCGTTGAAGAAAACCCTCCCATAGAATGGCCAGAAACAGCGATGACACCATTATTATTTTCATCTTTCAAAACAAAATCTTGTTCGTACATGTAGTTGACAGCATCATACATAGCTGTTAGCCAGAAAGAAAAGAATGGAATTGACTTATCCATTTCCCCTACTGAATGACCATGATCATATAGATCAAGGGCTAACACTACGTATCCTCTCTTCGACATTTCTATTGCTTGTGCTGCTTGCATTTCTGCCGAGTTTAAATAACCGTGTGTAGCCACAATTGTTGGACGCGGCTCATCTTTGGCCCCTTCTGGCAAGTATAATAGACCAGAAAGTTCGCCGTTATCCGTTTCAAAACTTATGCGTGAGATATCTACATCTCCAGATGAACTGTTGCTCATAGAAGCAATAAAGCTTCCGACAAAAATTAATAAGAGCGATGTGATAAGTAACACTAACGTTCTTCTTTTCACGTTAATAACCTCCATTTATATAATTAACTTTTTGTTCTACATTTATCATCATTTTCAGCCATAAGAAAATCTATACATATTTATTAATTTACGGACGAATAAACATTAAATCGCTCAAAAATTCGCAATTGGGTACTACTAACATAGTTTATACAGTTTTAAGATAATTTCTAAAACTAATCACGAAATATCAAAAATAACATTAGCGAATTTTAATACTCATCGATGTCATTTGATGAAGAGCCATTTTTTTATATTACATTCTATATAAGATAATATATCCCTTTGTTGTTAATAACTTCAGCAAACCTTCCCAGGTAATAACAACAATATTCCACTCATAATATTGATTCATATACTGTAAGAGAGTCTTACGACATATGCTTTTTTATTTAATGAGATCCTCCGTCTTCAAGTAATCTCATTGGATAGGCTACACTTAGTTGGACAATAAAATTAAGGTCTTGTAAAATTCTAATGAAGAATAAAAAGGAGAATCTACTATGACCGAAAGAAGACCAAGGCGTACCTATACCAAAGAATTTAAAAATCAAATTGTGAAATTACATGATACTGGAAAATCAAGAACAACGATTATTCAAGAATATGACTTGTCTCTTTCTTCTTTTGATACATGGCTAAAAAAAAGTGATAGATGAAGCTTTGAAAACGTTTGGTATTCGTCGATCATTAAGCATGAAGGGCTGTCCCTATGACAATGCGGTAGCAGAAGCTACCTTTAAAGTAATCAAGACAGAATTTATTTATCAAAAGCAGTTTACGAATCTTAACCACCTGAAAGTAGAGCTGAGTGATTATATCAATTGGTTCAATAAATTTAGGATTCACGGAACCCTCGGATACAAAAGTCCGTTGGACTTCAGATTGCAGACCCTATAAATTTTGTACAGTTTAGTATAGACAATCCAACATCCGAAATTTCTGCTCGTTGATGCAAGTATTTACGTCCGACTTCCTAAAAATATTGGTACACAAATTCTGCTATTATAATTTTTTTATACAACTACCTTTAATTCGGCGTCGTTACTTCCCCTATCGGCTATCTTGTTAACGTAATTTAGAAATATGCCAGAAGATTTTGTAGTTGTTTTCATGACAACAATTTCAGGTTACAATATTATTGCTTAGATTGATTAATAATATACTATTTTTTACTTATCCATTTGCATTTCCTTTAATTGCTCTTCAACACCTTCTTTAGTCACCCCAGCTTGTAGTAGCGCTGCTGCAGCATAGGCCCCCTCAACAACTGGTACATTATAAATAGTAAGGGTCTTGTCACTTAAATCTTGTACCATCTCTAAGTTCATCTTGGCACTACCTAAATCATAAAAGGCTAATAAGTTAGTAGACGGATGACTATTAACCAATTCAAGAATCGTATCAAAACTGGTACCAATATCCACTTTATCTACTCCTCCAATTACTTTAATTGGAACATCTCTGGCGACCTCTTTTAGCAATCGTTCGATTCCTTTTGCAATTTCATACACATGAGAGATAATAATTATTCCTGGTTTATCCATTATTTCTCCTCCGATTGTAACATTGTGTAAAATAATAAGGCAGATGAATAGGCGCCTGGATCAATATGTCCAATGGAGCGATCCCCTACATAAGAAGCACGACCTTTTTTAGCTTTTAGTGGTTTGGTTGCTTCAACCGCTTCTTCAATAATCACATGAGTTAACTGATTATTTTCTACTGCTTGAACAACTGGTGCCCATACGTCAACCATCGTTTTATCTCCAACTTCGGCTTTGCCGCGTTTTTGGATACTATATAATCCACCTTGGAGGATTTTCCCCCATGATGAAGTATTATCTTCTTTAAAAGTTTTCAACATACCCATAAATGCCGAACCATATAAAGGGCCAGAAGCTCCACCAACTTTACTTAGTAAGGTTGATGTAACTAGTTTCAAGAGTGCCTCTAGTGAATCAGGAGATTCTGTTTCAATTGCTTGAACAACGTGAGACATACCTCGCGACATATTATTGCCATGATCGCTATCTCCAATTGGTGTATCAAGTTGAGTCAAATACTCTTTTTCTTGTTGGATTTTTTCATTAAATAATTCCATCCAACGTATACCTGTTTGTAAGTCCATATTCATTTGAAATCCTCTCATTTATTATTTAGTTTTTTTTACCAGCTAATCGTTTCAACTGGTGCATTTAATGCTTCCATATAAAAATCATTTTCTAGACAAAGTAGAGTTAGCGACAACCCTTGCATTTCAAGGGATGTCATAAAGTTTCCTACTTTATAAAAATCAATAGACCATTTACGTTTATTCATCAGTTTTTTTACATCATTTGTAAAAACGTATTGTTCCATCAGAGGTGTTCCTCCGAGGCCATTGATTATCACCGCAAACCGTTTCGTTGCATCAAATTCTCCGGCTAACTTCGTTAGCAATTCATCAGCAACATCATAAGAAGGTTGTAACTTCTCTCTACGATAACCAGGTTCTCCATGAATTCCTACTCCATATTCAATCTCATCTTCACCTAAAGTAAAGCTTGCTTGAGCAGCCCCTGGTGTTGTTACCCCAGTAAGAGCGAGTCCAATTGTTTTGATATTAGGTATTAGTTCTTCAGCCATTTGTTTTATTTCTTTAATTGATTTTCCTTGCTGAGCAGCATAACCGAGTATTTTGTGCACAAGTATCGTTCCTGCCACTCCACGTTTCCCTTGGGTAAACAAGCTATCCTCAACAGCCACATCATCATCTACAACAATACTATCTACTTCTATATCCTCCATTTCAGCAAGTTCCTGAGCCATTTCAAAATTCATAATATCTCCGGAATAGTTCTTTATGATTAAGAAGACACCAGCACCTTCATCCGCCACCTTGATAGCTTCTAAAATTTGATCCGGAGTTGGTGAAGTAAAGACTGCGCCACAAACTGCTGCAGACAACATTCCTTCCCCAACAAATCCTGCGTGGGCCGGTTCATGTCCACTTCCTCCACCAGAAACAATACCTACTTTTCCAGTTTTTTCTGCCTTACGTTGAATAATACCTGTTTTAGGTACTCTTTGGATTAACTCAGAGTGAGCAACAATCATACCTTCAATCATTTCTTCAACGATTTTATTCGGGTCATTCATAATTTTTTTCATCTATTTCCATCCTTTACTTTATATTTTTAACGTTTATTATTTTATTGTCTTACGTTTTTTGTAGTCACGTCCGAGTGCATCAGCTGCAATAATCGCTTGAGCGACGCTTTCAGGAGTCACTTTAAACGGCATAGCATGGATAGATTCTTCAGGGATACAAGCCTTTTGTGCAACTTTAAGAATTTCTTCATAATTCACTTCTTCTACATCTAAGTCTGCTAAAGAAATAGGTAACCCAACAGATAAACTGAAATCTAATAACTCTTCAACTTCTTTTGTTGGTGCGTCTTCAAGAATAAGTTGAACAAAAGTTGTAAAGGCTACTTGCTCTCCATGGAAATAATTATGAGGACCATTTAAAACAGTTAAACCATTATAAATAGCATGGGCTGCAGCAAGTCCGCCTGATTCAAAACCTAGGCCAGATAATAAGGTGTTGGCTTCAATAATATTTTCTAGTGCTGGTGTAACAACATTATTATCACATGCAATTTTGGCATTATAGCCGCTTTCTAAAATCGTTTCATAACAGACTCTAGCTAGCGTGATAGAGGCAATTGTTCCTTTCGCAGGTTCAGTATCTCCTGAATAAAAACCATTAGGCAATCCAGCATTTACATTTGAATTTGAACGGCGTGTTGCACGCGCTTCATAATAAGTAGCTAAAGCATCGCCCATACCAGAGATTAAGAATCGGGTTGGAGCTTGAGCAATTACGGTAGTATCCATCAGTACTACACTAGGATTTTGAATAAAATAAGCATAATCATCAAATTGGTGATCTTTTGTATACAACACAGCTGAATGACTAGTTGGTGCATCTGTAGCTGCAATAGTTGGACAGACAATTAAGTTGTGGCCGTTCGCAACTGTTTTAGATGTATCAATTGCTTTTCCCCCGCCTAAACCAACGATGACATCTGCTCCTTTTTCTTTGGCTAGCTTTTTAAGACGGTCAACTTCTTCTCGTGTTGCTTCTCCACTAAAGTCAGCTAAATGTAAAGTGACTCTGAAATGTTTAGATGTTTGATCCAATTTATCTTGAACCCGATTGATATCATCGGGATTCCCGATAACTAATGCTGATTCACCTAATGACTTAATATAAAACCCTAAATTTAATAATTCATTTTCACCTTGGACATATTTTGATGGACTAATAAATGCTTTTCTCATTTCTTTTCCTCCTATTTTTTTAAAAAATTTGTATAAAACCTCTATCAAATGGCGTAATAAACGAATAAAGCGTATTATTTAACTATAAATCTAGTTTACCTAGTAAGCGCCATCATTTCAACGGACAAAAGGTTTGCTTTGTCCGTTTTGGTTATTTCTAAGTATGAAGTACAACAAAAAGTAGTAGGGTTCACCAACTAATAAATTGTCAAAAGAGTTACAGAATCTGAACTGACAAAACGTAAAAAAGAAAATTGTTTTTTATTCTTCCAAACAATTAGTCAGTAATCCATCTATTGCAATACCTCGAAGAAAATAAAATATATTACAAAAAAATTTCTTCAGACATAAATATGGATTACTTTACCTACTACATCATCCTTTATTTTAGTACGCTTTCTTATTCACCATTTTTAAGTTATCTGAATTTGCAATTCCACTTCTTAATAAGGTACCATCTTGTTTCCTCATATCGATACTATAGATCTCTACTCTCACTACTTTTACGCTTCCAGTCTGCCTTGCATTAGAGTATTTACCCCTCTTCCTACAATCATATGACACTAAAAAATTCATTTAACAGTTAGTTGAATGAATTTCATAAAACAACTCTATTTTTTACAATTTTAGAATGGGCAATGCGAATTGACACAGAGCCTTTTTTAAAATTGTTATGTTCTGTCTCACAACTAATTTTTTCGTTAGACATAAATAAAATGATGTTTTAAAAGGTAGATTAGTTTCTGTATATTTCTGCTTGTCTGTTAAGTAGCATAAGGCATTGGCAAGTGCACGAATATCATAAGCAGTAGAAAATACTTCAGGAATACACTTTCGATGTTTAGTAATTGGTAAACAGTTTCCATAGCTATTCTGACAGAATTTTCAGTAGTAAATACAGTATCTCATTTTTTCTGAAAAATTCTCAATAAACACCAATTTTTTTGATCCATCTGGAACCACCAAAGGACGATTTTTACTTTTCTTAATATAAAATATGAAGTAATAAACGGCACATAGATCGAAACTATTGTACAAGAATTTTTAGATAGCATTTTAATATCTTCTTCTACTATTCCAAGGTGATACAATAATTCCTTAACAATTTCTTGACCAGAACATTTTTCGATTAGTTTTTTAATATAATTTTCTGATTTATTTGATAATAAACCATAAGCCCACATGATAATCTATTGATCATTTTGATATTTATAATATTATTGACGATATATTATAAAGTTTATTAGCCAATTTGAACCTTTAATGATAACTATACCGCTAGTAACAACTATACCTATACGAAATTCCCGCTGTGTTAAAATAATAAATATAGAGTTCAATACCAAGTTTTCCCCAAGTAATTGTCACTAAGACAAATCAATTTTTATCCTTAAAATCCTTATAAAAGATTCCTGAATTTCCAAAATCTGGAGAGTATTTGGTTAAGTTATTGATGCCGGGGCATTATGGTCTCCTTGAGTAGAAATTTTCGTGATTGAACTATTTGTAATAAAAACTAAACCATGTTCAGTCAAGAAAATTTCTTATATTTTTTCTTCTTTGGTCAATAAAATGTTGCGTACTACTTTTGTTTCAACATCAATATTCACTTGAGCATTATTTAGCGGAAGAAATTCGGTATCTGGCTAAAAATTCTATTGGTCAAGTCTCAACTATTCTTGAACAAGAAATGATACAAGCCATTGAAATTATTGAATTCTATACTGTGAAAATTAAGGCAGTAGACAAACAAATTGATGTACTCATGCGCCAGCTTAATTCTCCAATTACAAGTATTCCTGGCATATCAAATCGCTTAGGGAGTGTTATTCTTGCAGAAGTGAGAAATATCAATAATTTTAAAAACCCAGCACAATTACTTGCGTTTTCAGGGATGGAACCTTCAGTTAATCAGTCCGGAAGCCATGATGGAAAAGGAAAGATGGTGAAACGAGGCTCCTCTTCTTTGCGATGGGCTTTACATCAGGCTGCACGATTAGTTGCTATTCATTCACCTTTATTTCGTAATTACATGCAGAAAAAAATCAGAGAAGGAAAACATTACAATGTTGCTTTAAGCCATGTTGCAAAAAAGTTAGTACGTATTATTTTCTATTTACTCAAAAATAATGTGACATACATCGAAAAAATTTAAGCTTAATTTTTAAAAAAACTAAAATTAAGCTTATTTGTTATGCCCATTTTTATGAATGTCTTTATTGAAACATATTTCAATTTTTCTCTTGACTAAATATAGTTTTTCTTCAGATTCCACCTCACGGTAGACACCCCTGCCCTCAACTATATGCTTACCACTGTCCGGTCGCATTCGGGACTTGCACCCGTTAGAGTTCGCCCATGCTGGGCGAACAAAAAAATGCTCTCCAACGGTTCGTTGGAAAGCATTCATTATGTGACTCTCATTCTTCATCAGATTTGTGGTAACCAACCCAATTTGACGAAGAGCCTATTATAGTTGAAGATAAAATAAAAATGCCTTCTCCTCTTTTTTAATCAAAGAGAAGGAGGCATTCTATTCAGAATTAAGTATTCATCAAATAGATTAAATCAAAGTTGTTACAGAGCTTTTTTTACTGTGCTTTGCTATGTAACCTGTTAGCATTGGGGTTAAAATAGCTGTAACAATTACAGATGCTGCAATTTGTGGCGTAGCAACAGCCACTAAACTTGCTAAATTCGGATCGATTAAAGCAATAGCAGCTGGTGTTGCAACTGCACTAGCTGCTGTACTCGATATTGCTGCTCCTGCAATCCCTGTACCACCTGTAGCTTTATCGGCAAGGATACAAAAAACACCTCCAACTCCAACAACAATTAATCCAAGTAAAATTCCTGCGAAGCCACCTGATATCAATTGCCGGAAATTCATATTCGCACCTAATACAAAACCTAATACAATAATGATAGGCGTTATTCCTGCCGTTAAGTGTTTCTTAAGAAAAGGGCTAAAATTACCCAACAACATTCCTAAAACTAACGGAAGAATAGAACCTATAATTTGTAGAAATGGAATATTTGCTTGTCCAGAAGAACTCAATGCAATCATAGCAACAGTCGGTCCTACACTAATAGTTGTCATTGCGACTGCACCCCGATCAATCTCTGTACCGTAGCTGGCTGTAATTCCAGAATATAATGCATTGTTCGCTACAGACATTGCTCCAATAATGGCAAGGGAACTCAACCCGAACAAACTATTATTCATGAATTTAGCCACACTCAGTCCAATAATAACTGAAATAGCAACTTTAACAAAAATGATTACTCCACCACGCATCATTGCTTTTGGTGCATTTTTAAACGATAAAGAAGCACCAATAAAGAGCATAAACACCCCAACCAGAGGGCCTGTTCCTTTGATCATTGCTGTCGTAAATCCACCTATCTCAAATACTTGTGGGAATAATGAGGCAATGGTGACTCCAATAAACATAGGAATCACAATGGTATCACCTGGAATCTTAATTTTTTTAATTTTTTCTATAAAGGTTGCCATAGTCTTATTTACATACTGGCTTAATCCAGTACGATCCCCCCATCACAGTCTCCAATTTCACCGTTTACAAAGCTTGCCAAATTAGAAGCAAAAAATAAAATCATTTGAGCAATTTCATTTGGTTCAGCACGGCGTCCTAATGGAATCATATTAATAACTTTTGCTTCTAACTCTTTATTTTCTTTTAAATTATTTGTCATTGCTGTATTTGTATAGGATGGACATACTGCATTACAACGAATACCGTACTTGCCACCTTCTTTAGCGATTGCCTTTGTTAAGCCATTGACTCCTGCTTTAGAGGTAGCATAGGCAGAAGTCCCTAAAAGTCCCCCACCAATCTTACCTGCAACAGAGGATACGTTGACAATTCTTCCGCCTTTATTTTCTATAAAATGAGAATAGATTGATTGACAAGTTGCAAATGTCCCGGTCAAGTTAATAGATAACACACGATTCCATTCTTCTTGTGATATATCTTGAAAAGGTTTTGTACTAACAATTCCACCGCAATTGATAAGAATATCAATTTTTTCAAAATCCTCTATGATTTGTTTCATTGTTATTCTAATTTGATCAGAATCTCCCAAATCCATTTTATAGAAAGAGACTGCATCACCAAGTTCATCCACCGTTTCTTTTGCTACTCGTTCATTTATATCAACGATGATTACTTTTCCTCCACCCTCAATAATTCCTTTCACTACTTCTTTCCCAATTCCTTGGGCCCCTCCTGTTACGATTGCAATTTCATTTTTAAAATCCATTATAAAACCTCCTATGTGAAATAATTATATAACTTCCTTTTAAGTTAAACAAGTCCCAACTGGAAGTTATAAAAAAATTTCAACTAATTGTTTCATTTCTATGCTTTTCTACCAATGTAAATGAGTTTATCCATTTTTATAAAATCAATTTTAATATTAATAATAATTTTATAGAATTAATATATGTGATTTTTATATCAAGTATACCTAGGGAGCTACATAGTCATTACTCTTGAGTATTGACTATAATAAAGATTAGCAATACTAACCTGGTGGCAGCAGCAGAAAATATTATAATTTCTTAATCATTTCCAGCTTTAGAAAATTTTGAGCGATATTCTCTTACCTAAAACTTTTATTTTCTAGACGATTCCCAGTCACTCTGAATTCATGTTCTCTATCATTAAGTGAAAAAGTATAGATTTCACCTTTATTTGTAAATGTTACAGTAGGAATTCCCGAGATATATTTTACTATTCCTTCACCTAGTATATTATTATGGATTTCATAATTAATAATCTTTATATCTAAAACTTCAACGATATCCCCTTCATATATTTTCTTCCCCTCTAAATCGGCTATCTCTGTGTATTGACTTAACTCGTAGCTATTTCCTGATAATTGGCGAATGCTTTCTAAAAGACCTACCCCTTTTTTTGGAATTTGATCTCCATACAGTACTTTACCTTCATATAAATCGAACACCCTAAACTCTATTTCTCTCATAATGCTTCCTCCTGATTGATAGTTAATTTAGTAAAATAATCTAAAGACTTAGTAACCATAAAATCAAAACGTGTTTTAAGGTGGGTTCGTGGGTAGTTACTCATATTTAAATCTGAAATAGGCTTAAAACACGTTATTTTCATTCATTATATGTTCACTTCATTTAGGCAATAACTTATTAAGCTTAAAACTCTGAAATATAAATACTCTCTAAATTCATCTGAATGAATAGGCTCTTTTCCAATTTCAAAATGCCTAATATGGTAAGCATTTCCGATTTTTGTTAATTCATCAAATTCTTTACTTAACAATTCTTTTGTTACTGGTGATTTTTTACTAACTATATCAATTAGCTTATTTATAGATTTCTTTTTATCTTTTCCATAAATTGTCTTTAACCTTTCGAAAGTATCCCAAATTTTCTCTAATGCAATTTGTTTCTGTTTAGATTCCTTAGATCTTATGTATATCTTCGATTCTTCTATTTTCTCATTAATTATTTCATCTATTGACCGAGGGAGAGATTGGTTTAATAATTCACTTCCTTCATTATTTATTTCCTCATTGGATTGTTGCTCCACGGGATTGACAATCATATAAGCTAGTATAGCTTCTATTAATTGTTCAAGTTCTGGCCGGTAATCAAATTCGCTTCCATGATAGGCCGATTTCCCTGACTCTTTGACATGGTCCGTTAATCCAGGTAACAGAATAGAATATTTACTTCTTAATTTTCTCCATAATTTTTGGGAGCCATTTTTTGAAGATAGACTCTCCTCTATTCTTGGAAGATCCATTTTTATTTGTTCATAGATTTCCTTTGTTATTTTGACCATATCAACAATCCTTTCTTATTTATAAAGTGTACTTTATATTTTGAAAATAGAATTAAATGGCTTAAAAACAAGAATTTTAAATGAGACTGCTTTATAAGTAAATATCTATTAAGTCACTTTGTATAGGCCTTGTACCAGTGATAGGGCTGTATTTCCTTTAATGTTTTATATTCCAAGTTACCGTCTGAATTAGTTACAGCTGCCTTCACATCTTCTCCCCAGTAAAAAAGTCTTTCTTGACATACACCACAAGGAGTTAAAACTTTAAAATCAGCGTTTTCGTTATCTCTTACAACGCAAATCGTATGTGTGACCTTAGTGTTGAGTTTATGGGCTTCAAGGATTGCACCTGTTTCCATGCATAATTCGGTTGAAGCATTAATAACATCGGGTGATATGCTAGTTAAAATGACACCATCTTCAGTATACATTGCTGATGCGCCACCCCAGCCAGAAGGATACCTTTTTTCAATTAAATCTGTTGCTGCTTTATAAATCATTTGTTCCACATTCATTTTAGTACTCCTTTTCTTGCATTGACAAACCACCTTACTGAGAAGGGCGCAATGCTTTATTTTTTCTTGTTATTTAGATAGCGGTAAAGAGTAGCTTTACTGATGTTAGTCATTTCAGTAATTTCTTTTACGCTGTATGTTTGGCTCTCATACAATTTTACTGCTCGATCAATATCTTTCTGGTTAACACGTGGACGTCCACCTTTACGACCCCTGGCACGGGCACTTTTCAGACCTTCTTTGGTACGTTCGACAATTAAATCACGTTCAAACTGACTAAACGCTTGGAAAACTGTCATCATTAAGCGTCCATGGGGTGTACTTGTATCGAAATTTTCTTTCAAACTGACAAGTTTTACTTCATGTTCTTCAAAATAATTTACCAAATCAATTAAATCTTTGGTGCTACGACCCAATCGAGAAAAACTTTCCACAATCACCGTATCGCCAGGTCGTAACTTGTCTTTTAGACGATTTAGTTGTGGCCGATTCACTTTGGTCCCAGTCATTTTTTCAGTTAGGATTTCATTGCAATTTTGTTCGTTGAGTAAATCCAATTGACGATTTAATTCTTGTGAATGCGTACTAACTCGGGCATAGCCATATAAATATCCACTCATGTTCTTCTTCCTTTCTCACTTTACTCACTTACGTTAATTGTATCATAAAAGGTAGTTAAAGAGATGTAGTTAAAGAAACAACTTATGATACAAAAAATGACCTCCTTTCTTAAATAAAAGGGGTCATTTAATTTCGTCTCATAATCGATTGTTTTTGATACAAATTTATTGTAATGTTTTATTAGAAAAATCTAACTTTTTGATAGTGAGGTATTATTTGATTGAGTACATATATAAGGAATAAAGATCGAATATAAATTTATTCCTATTGATATCTAAACTCCTACGATTCCTAGTTGTAATTTTTCGCCTAAAATAATCACTCCCACTATCTTTATCCCTCACATGCCAAGGCAACACTGTAAATTAGTGAAACAAACAGTGAGGTGCCACCTAGAAATAGACTTATCTACTACTTAAATAAATAAACATGTAAAATCCATTTTAATGGACCCTACATGTTTATTTGTTATTTCTTATTTCTATTAATTTCACAATATCACTCCATAAGTCTTGGGTTACTATATCTTCTTCTTTGAATCCAGCCTTCAAAAGATTAGTGATTGTCTCTCTATTAATATTAGCTCCCCAAATATGCAAAGGGATAAAATTTAACATATCCATAAAATTACCAGCAACAGTATGATGGCTTCTCATATGTTCCAACATAACAATTTTACCATTGGCTTTACAGACTCTTTTTATTTCTTCTAGCCCTTTTATAGGATCTGGAACCGAACAAAATACACAAGAAGTAACAACCGTATCAAAAGTATTATCTGCAAACCTCATGTCCTGGACATCCATTTCTATTAACGTAATATTCTTTTTTTCTTTTGTCTTTTTAATTGCCTTTTCTAACATATCTTCACTAAAATCGATACCGATTACTTCTAAAACTTCCGGATATAAAAGTAAGTTTTTCCCAGTACCAACCCCAACTTCCAAAACTTGTTTTCCTTCAACAATCGCAACCAGCTTTTCTCTCCACGAACTCATTATCACCGCTTCCATTGGTCTTTCTAAAAGATCATAAATATGAGAAACACGATTATAGCGATTTTTAATTTTTTTAGTTTCGTTGTTCATTTACATCTTCTCCTTTATTGGAAATCATTAGATATTCTTAAGACTAAGTTGATTAAGTTCTTTTCTTTGCTTCTTTCAGAGTCAGGGTATCAAACTTAATTTTCTAAAGATAGCCTCATTCATTGCTAAACTCAAAAATAGTCTCAGAAATGACTATCCCTAAAATTTTTAATTTTATCCTGTGATAAAATGACTTCCGGTTTATAAAACTGTTTCAATTTTTTTAAAAATCTCCATTGAAGATATTTCATTTATTTTTATTAAAACATCTGTTCGTGTGTAATAATCTATTAATGGTTGAGTCTCATTTAAATACACCTCAAACCGTCGTTCAATAATTTTTTCTGTGTCATCTACCCTACCACGATGTAACAGCCGATCTACTAAAGTTTTTTTTGGTAAATCTAAATAAAAAACAATCAGTTCTGACTTCCATACTTTATTTAATGCGATAGCTTGATTTTGATTACGAGGATAACCATCTATAATAACTGATTGCTCATATCGAAGTTGTTTTATTTTATTTTCAATCAGTGAATTAATTATTTCATCAGGAACTAATTCCCCTGACAAGAGAAAACGAGAAACTTTTTTCCCTATTTCTGTTCTTTTATTCATTTCGGCGCGTAGTATTTCCCCTGAAGATATAATTGGAATTTGATGTTTTTTTTGGATTAGTTCAGCGATGGTTCCCTTACCAGAACCTGGTGCACCTAACAGAATAATAATCATGTTTAACTCCCTTTCTCTTGTTTTTAAAACAACATGGAAAGAATCGATAGTAGTTATCAATTCTTTCCATATAGTCCGCACTATGGTGTTTCAGACATATTCCATTCAGCGAACAACATCTGAAAGAACCCTTGTTTACTACCCTAACAGAGACTATTTTTAAAAATTTGTTTGTTTTTATTTTCTATGGTTTCAGTTAATGTGGCATGAAACTAGCTATTTTTTCATTTCCTCATTTATTTCTTTGATGTGCGCTCTCGTTTAAAAATTAGTATAGAATTCTACTAGCGCATTATCCAGTAACAGTGCACGAGCTATTGATCCAGTTATAATGACTTTCTATAGCTGGAATAATTTTTTAATTGCTTATGAAATCTCCAGTAGTGGTTAGAGTTGCATTCACTGCTCTACTCGTCTACTTCTCATATCAGAATGAGGATTAATATTTGCGCAAAAGTATTTAAACGTTCTTCCTTAAAAACCACTTTTCTCCCATGAAGATTAAGAGAATGGCTACAAAAGATATGATTACCACTATTATATCTGTTGTAGCTTTTAACCAGATAAAGGCACCAAGTACAATAGTATCCATACTCAATGCGGTAAAAACAATGAAAGAATTGACTTTAACTTGCTCTCTTAAATTCCTCAATAATCCCCAATGAATGATTATGTCCATGACTAAGTAGAGAATAGTGCCTATTGAAGCTATTCTTGTTAAGTCAAAGAATATAGTTACCGCCATTCCAATACCAATTGTATAAACTAATGCATGTTTTTGAATGTTTCCAGCCATACCAAAGTGACTATGAGGAATAAGTTCCATCTCTGTTAGCATTGCTACCATCCGTGACACGGCAAAAACACTGGCAATAACTCCTGATGTTGTTGAAAGAATCGCGATAGTAACCGTAAACCATACTCCCAGTTTCCCAAACGCTGGCCGCGCAGCTTCCGCAAGTGCATAGTCTTTGGACTTTATAATATTCTCTAAGGATAAATTACTGGATACTGCCCAAGCTAATAAAACATATACTACTAAACTTATTGCAATTGAAATCATGATAGCTTTTCCAACATTTTTATTTGGATTAATAACTTCTGAGCCAACATTAGTAATTGTAGTAAATCCTTTAAAAGCTATCATGGTCAAAGCAACTGAAGCGATATAACCGGACAAAGTAGGGTTGAAAACTTGACTACCTACTTCAGCTGGTGTAAATGTAAATCCAACTACCCACAGTATAGTAATTGCAAATATACATAAACCCATAACTTTTATTAACGAGATAATTGATGAAAAAGTTTGAATGAATTGATTACTCAGTATATTGATTAAAAAAGCGAAACCTAGCAATCCTACACCTAAAAGAGGGACTAAGAACTCTAACCCCGTAGAGTCAAAAAGTTGTAATGTATATGTACCAAATGTTCTTCCAACAAAACTTTGATTAATTATCATTGAAAAAACCATAAGCATAGCTGCTGATACAGATAAAGGGGTTTTTCCATATTCTTTTATTAAAAATGTAGCTATACCACCAGATGAAGGGAACTCATTACTCAACTTAATATAGGAATAAGAACTAAACCCGGTTACAATCCCTCCAAATATAAAGATAAAGGGAAATAAATGTCCACTAAGTTCTGCTACCTGTCCCAATAAAGAAAATATTCCTGCACCAATCATCACTCCAGTACCCAAACTAATAGCACCTAGCAATGTAATGCTGTTCTTTTTGTATTCTGACATTTTATCACCTCAAAGTGTACATCCAATTCAATCATTTAAAAATATTAACATACCCTGAATTCCACATATTTTTTGTAAGCTTTGAAAAACACTAGTGGTTCATACATCTTTTTAGTTTAAATGCTCTTCTGAAGGAGAAATAAAAAGTATGGGGGCAAGCTTTCCTTTGTCTAAAACACTACGGAAGCTCAATTATTTAGAGGACATACCAACGGAACAATTAGCTCTACAATCTGAAACTACTTGAGACAATTATTTGCTGTTGGAACAATGTTTATATTGGCTCTATAATATTTGGTGTTGGTGGCTTACAATCACCAATGCCTATTTTTATTCAAAAAAATAGAAACATGTGAAAAAATCCGATAGAATAAAGTTACGACACAACATTCTAAAGGAGGTTTTCACATGTCCCATTCTCATTATATTCGAACCATGCTAGATTTGAAAGATAAAAACATTACGTTCTTACAATCCTTTTGTAAAGAGACGAAAATCAAAGGGATTCTCTCGAAGGTTTTTTATGGCATCCTTTCCTACACACCTCTCCGGTGTGTCAACTGTGGGATGGGAAAAGAAGGAACATCTATTATTAAATATGGCTTTAAGACGAGTCGGTTAACGTTGAATAGCACCAGCCATTACCCAACATACTTACTGCTAAAAAAACAACGCTTTTATTGTAAAAAATGTGTCTCTACTTTCTGTGCAGAAACAAGCGAGGTAGACCGGCATTGCTTCATTTCCAATACGGTTAAACAATCCATCGCGATTGAATCGAAAGATAAAATTTCAGAGAAAGACTTAGCGAGGCGTCACCACGTTAGCCCAACGACAACTTCACGAGTCATTCAAATCATGGCTTCTTCCTTTCAATTACGTACACACTCTCTCCCTAAACATTTATCCTTTGATGAGTTTCATTCTGTCGGAAATCAGATGAGCTTTATCTATATCGATTCTGTGACCCACCAGGTTATTGATGTTTTATCAGACCGAAGGTTACCAACCCTTCGAAGCCACTTTGGTCGCTACTCAACAGAAACGCGCTCCAAAGTAGAAACGATTGTCATTGATATGAATACTCCTTACTTAACACTCATTCACGAATTATTTCCACGGGCTAAAATTATTATTGATTCGTTTCATTTGGTCCAACTTATTAGTCGTTCTTTGAATCAAACGAGAGTGACCTGTATGAACCAGTATCGGACTTCAAATCCAGAAGACTTAAAAAAATATCGCAAACTCAAGCGGTACTGGAAACTTGGATTAAAGAGAGAATCCGATTTGAATTCCGTTCACTATTCGTATCACCGATTGTTTAAAGGAATGAAAAGTCAGACAGGGGTCATGGATTACCTTTTAAATTTGGGAGACGAATACAAAACGACGTATCAGTTCTATCAAGATCTTTTATTTGCCTTTGATCAAAAAGATTTCGTTCTTTTCCAAGAGATCTTAAAAGAAGCCCCAGTGGGGCTTTCTTCCTACATGAAAACAAGTCTGCGAACTCTTAAAAAGTATCAATCATACGTAGAAAATACGTTCTTACATCCTTACACAAATGGACCGATTGAAGGAATCAATAATAAAATTAAAGTGATCAAACGAATAGCCTTTGGATTTCGCAGTTTTTCTAAGTTCAAAACTAGAATTTTAATTTCCTGTAATACCGTTCAAAAATAAAAAAATGCTCTCCAACGGTTCGTTGGAAAGCATTCATTATGTGACTCTCATTCTTCATCGGATTTGTAGTTACCAACACGATTTGACGAAGAGCCTTTATATTCTGTAAGTTGTAAAATGACTCTATGCAAATAAAAGAATCATCCGTGGTACACTCCATTTGTCTATCCCATCAAACAAAAGAAAGAAGTGATCACGAATGACTCATACTTATCTTCTCACAGATGAATGTGTACTCATGGAGTTCTACTCGTTTCAAAATAGCAAGGGAGTAGATATTTCAGAGTACGTAATTCGTTCTTGTCAAACCATTTATAAGATAATCAACTATTGGAAAACAAGTCCATACGGCCTTAGACTATTACAGACCGTATAGGGAACATAAGAATTAAAACCTATCAAAAATGATTTGAATGTAGGTGTTTACTATAAAAGTATCGAAATCATATCCGTGGAAAGGATGTTGGAAACTGTGCGTTGAAGCATTGGTTTCATTCCATTTAGAGCTATATACCAGAAGAACTCTTATCTAGCTTCATTTGAAAAATCCTATCGTTAAATAAAACCGATTATCTTTGATAATAAACTCTATTTAAGCTCTTCAATCAGTTCTTTCATTTCTTTGATTTCTTTTTCTTGAGCTTTAATTATATCCTCCGAAAGTTTCTTCACTCTAGGATCTTTAATATTCGCTCTTTCACTTGCTAGTATAGCGATAGAGTGATGAGGAATCATCGCTTGCATGTAATCTACTTCGTCTATCGTTGTTTGGTTCCGCATCAAAAAGAACGAACCTGTAAATACTAAAATGCTTACTAAAATAATAGAAATATTTGCTTTTTTATTTTTAAGCATTTGTAGCATAAACAAAAGCATGACAACGGCCATGACACTTGTTGATAATATAGTCATGTACAAACGCATTTCACTAAAATATACATGATCTATTTCGTAGGTATTCAGGTACATCACTCCATACATGAGTATGCCAGCAGTAACAATCATTCCCAGAAATTTTGCATAACTTTTATTCATCTTTCTTCCTCCTCTTTCTTTTTCCTATCTTTTCTAGTTGTAGTATCCAATCAAAAATGACTAGATTGAGGCTGCAATAGCTTTTTTTAAAGAAGCTTCCACTTCCTTAGCGATGTCTTTTAATTCTGATTCATCAAACAAGCCAATAAGTTTTTCAGGGCTTGTCATTCCCACGTAGGTCTTCCTATCTTCAGTTCTCACCACCATTTTACACGGCAACACATATCCTACATGAATATTTTTTTCCAATACATCTTTTGCCTGTTTGGGATTACACACCTCTAGAACGATAAAATCATCCTTTAATTCTAATCCCTTTTCAGCAAGCTTGTCTTTGAAGTTTAATTGCCATAATACTCCAAAACTAGCTTCTTTTAAACTCTCTTCTAAAGATTGAATCGCTTCATGTAAACTTTTATCGGTTCTTCTCTCATAAACAATATTCATTTCCTCACCTCCTACTTTGTAAGTACCGTATTATTATCTTTTTAATGCTTTCTTCTTCCGAAGATACTCTACTTCATCAATTTCTCCATTTGCGTACCTTTTATCTAAAATATCAAATACAGATTCTGTACTGGTTCTATTTTCATTATTATTTATCATATAGATTGAAAATCCAATCACTAAGAAGACTGCTACCGGTATCAACCAAACTAAGAACATATTAGAATCTATATAATCAAATTGGGTATGCATGATCGGCTCCTCTCTAGTATAGGTTACTTTAATGGTAACGCTTTCTTTTTTGTGTGTACAGTTAAATGGTTCTTAATAAGACAAGAAACCCTTTTAACAAGTGACACTATTTTATTAACGCTTTTATATGAAAGTAGACAACTGATAGGAACACAACAATGAATGGCTACTTTAAAAGAATCTGAATGTTCAAATTCCACACATCTATTTAATAAAGGTGACCTGATAAAAGGATAACGAAACTTATTGGGAAGAGATTTGAGTCTGAAAAACAGGTGGTCTAATTTATAAAAGATATTCCTCACTACATTTTAGCCAACTATTTGGATTATAAGTTGCTTTCAATGAGGGTTAGTCAACTATAAATTGCCCCATCATCCCTGAATCTTCATGTTCTAAAATATGACAATGGTACATAAAAAGACCTTTCTCTTTAAAAATTACTAATAATTTTACTTCTTCATTATTTTTGACCATTACGGTATCTTTCCAACCTTGTTCATTCAATGGGGGTACTTCTCCGTTTCTTTCCACGATCTGAAATTGTACCCCGTGTACATGGAAAGGATGAGGTGAGGAAGACATCATTCCTCCTGATGACTGGTTAGATACCACCCACTCTTCTAGTTCGTTTACCTTTACTTCTTCATCTATTCTATCCATATCCATTTGCTTGCCATTAATCGCTACCATTGGACCCATACCACTCATAACAAATTCTCTTGAACGAACGATATCATCTCTATTGTATGTTGGTATTTCTACTAGCTCTCTAGGTATTTCTATCTTTTTAGTACTGTCTTCCACTATATTTATCGTCATCAAATTATTCTCGGTATCTCTAAATGTTACTTGATCTCCCACTTTATACTTAGAAAAATCAACGAGTATTTCAGCTCTCTCAGCTGGTGCGAGCTTTACATTAGTCATTTCTACACTTTCTTTTAAAAATCCCCCATCAGAAGCAATTTGATAAAAGCTAGCATTATCGCTAAAGTTGAAATCATAATCTCTAGCATTGGATCCATTTAAAATCCTTAATCTAACCAGTTCACTTTTAACATCTAATTCAGGACTGATTGCTCCATTAATTAAAACGGTGTTCCCAAAGAAGCCATCCATAGTATCTCTCATGTTTAATTCATAAGGGATGTTTCCCTCTTTCGTAAACCGCTTATCCTGTACGATCAATGGAATATCATTGATACCATGATCTTTGGGGATATTTAATTCTTTTGATTTTTCGTCTTCAATATAGAAGAGTCCGGCAAGTCCTTTATAGACTTGTTCACCCGTTTTATCTAGTAAATGGGGATGGTACCATAGTGTCGCAGCTGGTTGGTTGATTGTAAAATTGGGATTCCAAGTTGAGCGTGGTTCTATTCCTTGGTGTGGCCCCCCATCCATCTCAGCTGGTACCTCTAAACCATGCCAATGTACGGTAGTGAATTCATCCAGTGTATTTTTTACATTTATTTTTACTTCATCACCTTTACTAACCTTTATAATGGGACCTAGATAGTCTCCGTTATAACCCAAAGTATCTGCTTTTTGGCCTTCAAAAAACTCCATTTCTCCATATTGTACGCTCAAATCAAATTCTGCTTTTCCACTTTCAGGATTCTTATCCTCCAAGAGAGGTGGAATGGGCAACTTACTGCTGTTTTTATTTTGATTAATAGTATTATTTAATGGTAATTCTATATTTACAATGTCATTGCGAGAATCTTCTTCTCTATCTATAATAAAATAGCCCACATAAACTATTAATACTATTACAGATAACATGATAGTTAAATACCATTTATTATTTTTTTTCATGCCTTCACCTATTTTCAAGAATCAATTTTTTAAACCTTTTATCGTACTGCTTATACTAGGTTCTCTGTTAATCAACTCTCTCGTTATTTTACCAGGATATCAATGTCTGACTCTTCTCGATTCTCTGAAACGATTTCAATAAGAAATCGATGGGGAATGTTGAGACTAGTTTGCCCAGTAGATTGGATCCATCCTGTTCTTACTGCAATTTGTTGAGGACTATTATCTTCTTTATCACGAATTCTTTCTCCATCAATTTCAACAATGTTATAGATCCCCGGTGCTGGATAATACGTAATTAGTTTATGTTCCTCATTCCCGGTCAGGAGGAAACGATCCATTTCCTCCCCATTGATTGAGATAACTGCATACCGTTTATTCGCATCACTATGAACAGTATGGGAAGTAAAGATCAGTGATGGTAAAAACGATAGAACAATCAGAAAGAAAACGATAATAACATCAAAAGGCTTTACCATTCTTAGGTATGTTTTGATTGAATTCTACCTCCTCTATGAGCCTCAAGATTCCTCTCATTTACTCTATATATTTCTTTCTACTTAAGTACTCTTCTTCTGTGATGTTTCCCTTCGCAAATTCTTTTTGAAGGATATCTAGCGGGGTTTCTTCCCTTATGGAACTCCCCGTTTTATTAGAAAGTACTTTTATAACTAGATACACAATCACAATAAAAATGATGAGCCAAAATAACCCCATTAACATCATACCGCCCATACTACCCATGCCTCCTTGAGAAAACCTCCACATAGTAAACATTCCCTTCTGTTTGAAATTCTACTTTTTTCTGCTAATCTTCCTGATCATTCTCTATCAAATTTTCTTATTTCCAAATAGTATGGTTTAGGTGGATAATCATTTCTTCGATATATCCAAATCCCAATAGCACTGACAAACAGAATTAAAGATAGACCTTGAGAAACTCGTAGGAATTCTCCTATCCACAAACTGTCTGTCCGCATGCCTTCTATAAAAAACCTTCCTAATGAATACCAAATTACATAACTAAGCGCCACTTCCCCTTGCCGTAACAAACCTTTGCGATTTCTGAAAAAGAGAATCAATCCAAATCCGAGGAGACTCCATAAAGACTCATATAGAAACGTAGGATGGTAGTATACGCCATTTATTTGCATCTGATTAATGATAAAATCAGGAAGATATAAGTTCTCTAAAACCTCACGAGTTACTTCTACACCGTGAGCTTCCTGATTAATAAAATTCCCCCATCTACCAATGGATTGGGCTAAGAGGACGTAGGGAGCTAGAACATCTACCATTAAGCTAAAAGGAATTCCCTTTTTTTGGTAAACCAATAGATGGACAGCCCCCCTGCGATTAGACCGCCATAAATGGCAATCCCTCCTTTCCAGATAGCGATGATTTCGAAAGGATTTTGTATATAGTAATCCATCTTAAAGAGAACGTAATAAATTCTAGCTCCGATTAAGCCAATCGGAATGGCCCACATAGTCATATCCATAATCGTATTTTCTCTAAACCCTCTTTTTTGACCTTCCCTAGAGGCTAATGAAACGGCAAGCAACATAGCTACCCCAATGATGACGCCATACCAATAGATGGTGAGGGGTCCTAGTGAAAAGGCCACACGGTCAATTACTTCTACTTTTTTTTCCATGGTTTACCCCCATACATATGAACTGTATAATTTTTGATGTCTCTATAGTCCCAAATAAGGTCCAGGATTAATTTGGACTCCCCTTTCATAGATCTCGAAATGTAGATGAATCCCCGTAGAGTCCCCCGTTGATCCCATTATTCCCAATTGTTGTCCTTGTGACACTACTTGGTTTGGAGCAACAAGAAGGCTACCTGCTTCCATATGAGCGTATAGAGTCTGAAATCCATTTCCATGATCCATCTTTACATAATACCCCCAAGAGTTATGAAAGCCAGCAACTAAAATGGTTCCGCCTTGTGCGGCATTAATTGGCCCCGAACCTGCAATAATATCAATACCTGTATGCAGTTTCCGTTCCCCCGTGATAGGATGAATTCGAGGGCCAAGTGGATCTGTTACAACGCCATCGCTTGGTACTATGAATCCAGATGTACTCTCCTTCTTCTGCTGCCTATTAGAAGGAGACTCTTCTGAAGAGTCTCCTTTATCGATCACTGCAACACTCTCTTCAAAAAAACTCTCTGGAGCAATTTCACCTGCCATTTCCATAGCTTCCTCCTGTAAGATATGTTGTTTAGTTGCTTCCTCTTCTACTAGTCGGTTTTGCTCTTTTTTTAATTCATCAGATAAAATACTTGTTTCATCTATAATACTCTGTTGTTCTTGTCTAATAGTTTCTTTTTCTGCAATCGAAAGTTCATATTCTTTTCCAATTTGGACAATTTCATTTTCCAAATTTGCTCTTTGTGTGATGAGATTGGTTTTTGCCACTTCCATCGTTGTGCGTAGCTCTTCTATTTTCATCTTTTCTTCTTCTACCTCTTGCTTTACTTCTACCAATATTTCTTTGTCATTTTTCTGTTGAACAATAATTTCCTGATTATTACTCATAATGCGATTTATTAGATTTACATTACCCCTTGCTTCTACAATGTTTTCTGAGTTGATTACTGTTTCTAGGAGAATGGCTGGACTAATATCTGTTTGTACAGTCCGAGCTTGAGTCTCCAGTTTCTCTTCCCTCAGAATGATTCGTTCCTCTATCCTTTGTGTCTCTTTCTCTAACTCATTTATTTTTCCTTCGAAACTATATAAATCTTCCTGCTGCTCAACTAACCGCAGGGTAAGCTTATCAATCTTCTTTTGAAGGAGAGCTGTTTCAATTCCAAGGTGCTCTTTTCTAATTTCAAGGGTATCTATTTCCCTTTGCTGCCCTTTATCATCTTCATTTAATTCATTTAGTCTGTTCTCTAACTTTGTCTTTTCTTGATTTAGTTCCTCGACCGGTGCAGCTTTCACATCTAAAGAAACTAAAAGCAAACCCAACCAGATAGTAGTCCGTAAAATTCTGAATATTTTCTTTTTATTCCTCTTCATTGTTTCCTCCTGAGATACAAGTCCATTGGCAGGTTTTTGTCTCCGTTAATTATTTTTTAATAGACAAAAGCGATCTGTTTATTTAATGCTTGATACTCTTTGGGACTGTTTGTTTTGAAACTAGATTTCTCTATCTTTTACATATCTTTTTTTACTTATTTAATAGTATCAACAACTCATGGAGACAATATGGAGACATTACAAGGTTACCAAGTCCCTATAACATCTCCATTACTTTTCTTCCACACTACCTTTGAAGTACCTATTTAATTTTTCAATGGTATCCATTTTTTTCTAATGTTTATTTTCTATTTTACCCAACGACAGAGTAGTTTGTTTCTGATAATGCAGTTCTAAATGCTTCTTTGTTAATTTCTGATTTACTTTCTACAACAACCTTTTTATTCTCTAAATTTACTTCTACTGAATTTACACCTTCAATTGCTTCCAATTTTTCTTGGACCGTATGAGCGCACCCTTTACACTTCATACCTTCTACCCTTACTTCTGTTCTCATAATTGTTTCCCTCTTTTCGTTTTAATGTATAATCTAGATCTAGCAAGCTTCTTAATCCATTGAAAGATCAATTTTTATATCTGCACAACACTGGCAGGTACACCCATACTTTGTTGTGACTGTGTTCAACATTACGGGGATCTTACTCATCGCATTCAAAAATATTCGTTTAGTAATACCTTTTTTCAAATGGATAAAGAGTATTTTTCTGTGTAGACCATTAAATACCACTTCTACAGTATGTGTAGCTAGGAGTTCTGCCTCAACTTCTTCTGAACAAACTGCACACGCTATCCCTTCAATTGTTATCCATGTTTTCATTTCTATACTCCTAACGTGGGATGGAGGACCTCATCTACTGAGTTAACCTAGTTTTGCAAAATATTCCAGGAGTCGAATCATATTAGAAACAAACCCGTACTCATTATCATACCAAGCAACTGTTTTCACCATCTGTCCACCATTTGCATCCATTACTTCCGTTAAGGTCGCATCAAAGGTAGAACCGTGAGTGTCACCAACTATATCAGAAGACACTACTTCATCTTGAGTGTACCCATAAGCCTCACTCGAAGCAGCTTTCATTGCTTCGTTTACCTCATCAATTGTTACCTTTTGGTCGAGTACGGAATAAAGTTCGACAAAGCCTGCTGTAATAACAGGAACACGAGTGGAAGTGCCTGTTATTATTCCCTCTACTTTTGGTATAACCTTACCTAATGCTTTAGCGGCACCTGTAGTTGCTGGAATAACATTTTGCGCGCCTGCACGTTTCTTGCGACCACCGGGAGCATCTTGAAGAGATTGTGTGGCTGTATAGGCACGCGAACCTGTCATCAGACCTCTTTGAATGCCGAATTCATCGACTAATACTTTTGTCATCAAAGCCAGCGCATTCGTTGTACAGGAAGCAGCAGAAACAATACGATCATCCCGGGTCAATGTTTCCTCATTAACTCCATATACTCCAATTTTTGTACCCTCATCTTTAGGGGGAGCAGAAATCATCACTTTTTTAGCTCCTGCCTCTAAGTGAGCATTGGATTTTTCTGAAGACGCATAGAAACCCGTACACTCAAGGACAATATCAATTCCTAGTTCTCCCCATGGTAGTTTGCTGGCATCTGCTTCCTCATAGACTTTAACCTCTTTTCCGTCAACAAAAAGAGAGTTCTTTTCCACTTCTATGGAATAGGAGAGTGTGCCGTGAGCAGTATCATATTTTAACAAGTAAGCTAAGTCTTCCATATCAGTTAAATCATTAACGGCAACCACCTCTAATTCCGTACTAGCTAACTCTTTGATTCGACGATAAGCTAATCGACCAACGCGACCAAACCCATTGATTGCTACTTTTACTGTCATAAATATAACATCCTCCTTCTGTATCTATTTAAAAAAATAAAATACGTTAACGTCATTCTCTCTAGTTAAAATAGATGGATTGAATCGTTAATTTCCCAAAAATACAGGCCTACAAAATGGAATAAACTGTAAAGTTTTTTAATTTCGTAACAAACAATCCATTCCCATATACAAAGTGAATTTAGTTATTCAAGAACATATTGATTACAATTCTTTTTTAAAACTTCATTTTAAAATCTACTAATCTTTCAATCTTAGCGTCATAGCGTTGATGGCCACGATAACCGTTGAAACTGACATTAACACAGCTCCTAAAGCTGGAGCTAAGATAATTCCGATAGGTGCTAAGATTCCTGCAGCTATAGGAATTGCAATAAAGTTGTATCCGGCTCCCCAGATTAAGTTCTGTCTCATCTTGCTAGTTGTTTTATGAGCTAATTCAATAAAGGACTCAATGTCACCTGGATCAGATTGCGTTAAAATGACATCTGCTGAATCAAGAGCTACTTGTGTCCCCGCTCCTATCGCTACTCCAACATCCGCTAGAGCAAGAGAAGGTGCATCATTCACTCCATCTCCTACCATAATTACAGTTTTCCCTTCCTTCTTTAAGGATTCAACCAACTCATATTTATCTTGTGGGGATTGATTTGCTTTGTATTCAATTCCTAATTCTTCTGCAACCCCTTGAGCAGCTTTCTCGTTATCTCCAGTCGCCATAATAGGCTTGATTCCCCGAGACTTCAGTACGTTCATGAGTTCTTTACTCGTTGGTTTTAATTCATCACCTAAAGCAACAGCCCCAATTACTTCTCCTTCTTCAACTAAATAACTAACCGTTGCTCCTTTTGGAATATCAAATTCAATGGTCTTTCCAAATGCCTTTTGACTGATCAATTCATAGAGACGACCATTTGTTTCTCCTTCAACTCCGGCACCAGAAATTACATTTATAGAGCTAAAGGTAGTCGGTTTAACTTCTTTATTTTCAGCATAGCTTACGATGGACTGAGCGATTGGGTGACTGGATCCACCTTCAATTCCGGCCATTAAAGCAAGTACTTCATCTACACTGTAGCGGTTACTTAACGTTTCTGCATTCAAAACCTTAAACTCACCTGTAGTCAATGTTCCTGTTTTATCTAAAATCATTACATCTGCTTTTGTTGCCAATTCTAACGCTTCACGATCTTTAACGAGCAATCCACGGCTGGCACCTAAACTCGTGCTTCGTGCTACAACAAGTGGAATAGCTAACCCTAGTGCATGGGGGCAAGCAATAACCAAAGTAGTTACTGTAAATAGAATGGCCGTTTGTACATCCGTTAAAAACAGCCAGATGATGAATGCCGTTACAGCTGCCGCTATTGCAACATAAAATAGCCAACTTGCTACTTTATTAGCAAGGTTTTCAGCTCGGGAAGGCTGGTCTTGCGCTTGTCTAATCAACGTTTGTACTTGAGAAATAAACGATTTATCGCCAGTTTCTTGTACCTCGACATACAAAACACCTTCATTATTTGTTGAACCACCAATTACTTTATCTCCCGTATTTTTTTCAATAGGCTTTGATTCGCCGGTTAATAAAGATTCATTGACTCTTGATTGCCCTCTTTGGATTACACCATCTGCAGGGATATTTTCGCCAGCCTGAACACGGATTAAATCACCAACTTGTAACTGAGAGACCGGACGTGATTCAATAGAATCATCTTCTAAAACAAGATTAGCATCTTTTGGCATTAATTCAGCAAGAGCTTTTTGAGCATCTCCAGCTTCTCCTACTGCTTTCATTTCAATCCAATGACCGAGTAACATAATTAAAAGTAGGGAAGCAAATTCAAAGAAAAAATCCATGATGTGTTCGCCAGTAATGTATCTAGCTACAACAGCATAAATACTATAAAAATAAGAAACCCCTATCCCCAGTGTTACAAGGGCCATCATTCCTGGTACTCTTTGTTTAAACTCATCCATTGCACCCATGTAGAAAGGTTTTCCTCCATATACAATGAGTAGAGTTGCCAGTATAGAAACAAGGATATCTGAATATAGAAACGAAAATTGAAAGGGAAAAGTAACCCCCATCATTGGAGACAACAACATAATAATGATTCCAAATGGGAGAGATTTCAAGAATATTTCTTTAAAACTACCATGATGATGGTGTTCATGACCACGATGACCACCATGATTTTCATGCTCCTCGTGAGAAGTATGAGGAGAGGTAGGATCTTTACTTTCTTCATGATTATGATTCATAGGACCATGATTCTGATGGTCATGAGAAGATTGCTCCTTCTTACTGCTCGTATGATTCTTTTTTTTGTCCATATTCTTTTCCTCCTTTATTATTGATCCCTAAAAACGATGATTCTAATTTTTTTCTGTACGATATCATTTTATAATCCTAACTTGAAATCCATAAACTGTGGGAACGAAGGATGACTAACCACACTTCCCTTTTCTTCTATTTAGAAGCAGAAGGTTTAAACCTCTTCAACCGTAAAGCATTTAGTAACACGGATACTGAACTAAAGCTCATTGCCGCAGCTGCAATCATCGGACTTAATAAAGGGCCACCGAATACATGTAAGAGTCCCATCGCTACTGGAATACCCAAAATGTTATAAGCAAAAGCCCAAAATAGATTTTCTCTGATATTTTTAATTGTTTCCTTACTTAACTCAACAGCTGTGGGAACATCCATCAAATCACTTCTCATCAAAACAATATCAGCTGATTCCATTGCAACATCTGTACCGGAACCAATAGCGATCCCAATATCTGCTTGTGCTAGAGCTGGTGCATCATTGATTCCATCTCCAACCATGGCAACTTTTTTACCTTCCGCTTGGAGTTTTTTGACTTCGTTCGCTTTATCTTCTGGTAACACCTCACTCAATACGCGATCAATACCAACTTGTTTAGCAATAGCCTCTGCTGTCCGCTTGTTATCTCCTGTAATCATAGCCACTTCAATACCCATTCGATGTAGTTTTTCAATGGCTTTCAAACTGTTTTCTTTAACCGTATCCGCAACAGCAATAATCCCTGCAATTTTCCCCTCTTTCGCAATATACATGGGCGTTTTACCTTGACTAGCCAATTCATCTGAAGTTCCCGCTAGGTCTCCCAATGAAACCTGCCTTTCATTCATCAATTTCTTATTTCCAAGCAAGAAATGTTGACCATCGATCCTTCCTTCAATTCCAAGGCCAGGAATGGCGTTAAAGGAATCTATTTTACTCAATTCTAGGTTTCTTTCTTTAGCCTCATTTACAATCGCCTCACCCAATGGGTGCTCCGAACCTTTTTCGGCAGAAGCCGCTAAAAGTAAAAGGTTTGTTTCAGAAAAACCATCTGTAGGTACAATATCGGTCACTTTAGGTTTCCCCTCTGTGATGGTCCCTGTTTTATCAAAAACAATCGTTTCAATTTTATGAGTGGTTTCTAAAGCTCCTCCACTCTTAATTAAGACTCCATTTTCGGCGCCTTTTCCCGTTCCTACCATAATAGCCGTTGGTGTGGCTAACCCTAGTGCACATGGACATGCAATCACAAGAACAGAAATTGTAATCGTTAAAGCGAAAATCCATGATTCTTGTCCTAAGAAGAACCATGCTAAACCAGCTAAGATTGCAAGTACGATAACAATTGGAACAAAAACACCCGAAATTTTATCAGCTAATTTTGCAATGGGAGCTTTTGAACCTTGAGCATCTTCTACTAATTTAATAATTTGAGATAAAGCCGTATCTTTTCCAACGCTTGTTACTTCGTATTGAAAGCTTCCATTCTTGTTTAGACTTGCACCAATAACTTTGTCACTTGGCTTCTTCTCTACTGGCATACTTTCACCTGTCAACATTGATTCATCAATAGATGTATTTCCTTCTAACACAATTCCATCAACCGGTATTTTTTCACCAGGACGGACAACAACGACGTCTCCAACTTGTACCTCATCAATTGCTATTTCAATTTCTTGTTCATTACGTAATATACGAGCCGTTTTCGGTGCTAGACCCATTAATTTTTTTATAGCTTCTGACGTTTTCCCTTTTGAAACTGCTTCAAAATAATTTCCTAAAGTAATCAATGTTAAGATAACAGCTGCAGATTCGTAATAAAGGGACGCTGTAAAACTAGTATCCCCCAAATAAACCATGTAGGACCCAAATAAGCTATAAATAAATGCTGCGCTAGTCCCAAGCGCAATAAGAGAATCCATATTTGGGTGTCCTTTCAGTAAGGTCTTGAATCCAACCGTAAAGAAACTACGACCATAGTACATAACTGGGAGCGTTAACAATAACTGCGTTAGAGAAAAGGCCATAGGATATACCATCGGATTAATGATTTCTGGTAGAGGGAGCCCTACCATGTGCCCCATGGCAATGTACAATAATGGAACGGTGAAAATAGTGGACATTAAAAACCTATGCCACACATCTTTAATATGTTTCTGTTTTTTTCACGATCTAAATCCACTGATTCAGCAGAATCTACTTCCTCGTGAGCTTCATACCCAGCATCTGCTACTACTTTCGTGATTTCTGATACATTTAGTAGCGTTGGATCGTACTCCACTACCATTTTTTCAGTTGCAAGATTGACTGAGGAGTTGTTTATCCCTGGAAGCATACGTGTTGCTTTTTCAATAGTTTGTGCGCAAGATGCACAAGTCATCCCTTCTATAATAAATGTTTTTTTACGTATATTTGACACCGCAGCATACCCTGCATCGGTTACTGCTTTTTTAATCTCAGTCTCCGTTAGTATGGTGTTATCGAATTGAATAGTCATCTTTTCAGTAGCCAAATTAACTTGGACCATTTCTACTCCAGCTAGCTTCTCAGTAGCTTTCTCTATTGTTTGAGCGCATGAAGCACAGGTCATCCCTTCTATACTAAAAACTTTCTTTTCCATCTTTCTCCTCTTTTCGTTTTCTCAATGATGTTGTTCTTCACATTCACATTGCCCTGACACACATTCACACAACACCTCATTCAGTGCCATCGTACTTTTTTGTTCCAATAAAGCCTTTAATGTAAAAATATCGGCGCTACTCAAAGTAGTATCAGCAATCATCGTGCTAATGACATGGCCTTTACGTTTATTACAAACTCGAGAAAGAACATCCTTCGTGACCACATCCATGCTTTCTTCCTGAGTAATTGCTGCTGAATAAATAAATTTTCTTCCTTCTTCCAAGGTGTGGAGAGCCCCTTTCTCGACTAAACGTCCGATTAACGTTTTGATCGTAGCAGCTTTCCATTGTTTTTTGTTTTTCAGAATAGCGATAATTTCTTTACTGGTGACTGCTTCATTTGCCCAGACTACACGCATGATTTCCCATTCAGCATCTGTTATTTTGAATAAAGTAGGTAACATAATATTCTCTCCTTACATACGATTACATTTGTAAACGTTTATTCTATCTACAGTTTACACTTGTAATCAATGTCTGTCAACTCTTTTATTTAATCGAGTAGATATTATTTAAAATATCCTTCTTATAATCTTGATTTTTAAAATGGCAAACAGGTATCGTTATATAAATATTCGAAAAATACTTCAGAACAGGCTCTTTCCATCGAATATGTACTGCAAACATTTAGATGTAGCACTAGTATTTTAGAGTACCTTCTCATCTACTGGGACTATTTTCTTCTTTTTATTATTTTAAATTGATTTATTTTCTATCAAACATCCCCTTTCCACTCTGCTACTTAACAGAGTCGTCTATTTGTAAATCTATACGACATGTGGCAATTGGAACCCTACAAACATTCGGTTCTAGGTATCTCTCCATATAAATACACCTTCCTACTCAAAGGTTTAGTTAGTTCTTTTACTTACTAGTATCGCGGTAGAATAAGGAGGAACCATTGCTTGCACATAGTCAACAGTATTAATCATTGTCTGATTTCTCATTAAAAGTCTGACACCACGGACACAATACCTGCAGATAAAATTATCATATATAATCTCCTTTAAAAATATGTAATCCAGTTTATACATACTGAGTAATCCCAAAAAACTTATAGAACTTTTATTCATCATTACTTCCACGCATTTTTCTTTCCGTAACACTTTACTACCTTTTTTCTAAAGGGAGCGCCGTACTCCTTGACGAAAATTGGAATTTTTATCTGTGTGAAATAAAAAAGGAAGCAAAAAAATTCTATAGAAAAAAAGAAATAGTATAATAATAAAAAAAAATTTTTCATATCTTCTTCTATAATAACCGTAGAAAACTCCTCCTGGATAATCAAGTATGAAGCTTTGACAAAAGAAAACTATTATGTATAATTACAATAGATACGATTACAAACGTAAACGGTTATCCTTTTTTTCTCTCTTTCAAACCTTGCTGATTATTTTTTTTCATTCAGTACTTCTCTAAAAAAGAGAAAAATACGTACGAAAGTAATGAACTTTATCATCACAATTATCACATCTATGTGATTGAAAATTTTAATAAAAGATCTAGGTCAGCACTCTTGTGTTTGTTCTTACTTTCGTTCTATCTCTAGCATTAAGAAGCTTACTAAATTATATCTTTTCTTTTTCTAGCTCCTATGGCCTTTTTTTGCTTTATAAATAGTTATTAAAATCAATATAACTAAAACTATCCTACCGATAAGTAAGAAGAAAGTACTGGTTTAGTTTGTACAGGAAAATCATTTTGGGAAATCTTCCTATCCTATTATTTTGTAGGATCTCGTACATTCCTTTAAATCAGAACACACCTTTACTTTCCTTATAACTGCTTCATTTATTTGTTGCCTAAGAGCTTTACAAAAGAGTAGAAACATAGAAGAATAAAAGGAGGAACAATGGTGATGAATCCAGTTCTAGAGCAATACAAAATGTTTGTCCTATTTTTAGAAAAATCTTTGGGTGCTCAGTACGAGATTGTCTTGCACTGGCTAGAAGATGATGGTTCCTACATAGCTGCTATTGCAAATTCGCACATTAGTGGCAGGACAGAACAGTCTCCTTTAACTGGTTTTGCTCTGGAACTAATCCAGAATGAAGTATATTTAGAAAAAGACTTTGTAACAAATTATCAGGCACTAACTAAAACAGGATCTCCCATACAAGGCTCTACCTTTTTTATTAAAAATCAAGAGAACATTTTGTTAGGCCTTCTCTGTATAAATGTTGATACAAGCGAATTTAGAAACCTATCTACTAAAATTTTACAGTTAGCCAATCTACAGAGTAACGAACCCTCTCCTACAAAAAAAGGTCCCTATTCTATAGAACAGGGATTAAATCATTCAGAATCAACGGAGGATTTATCGGGAATGATCGAAGAGGTAGTTTTCTCAATGATTGACCCGGAAAAATTAAGAGGACCCTTTACTCTTCATCAGGAAATGAAAATAAAAATCGTAGAGGAATTAGAAAAGAAAGGGGTCTTTCAATTAAAAGGTGCTGTCCCTCGCGTGGCTGAAGCATTGAAAGTCTCAGAACCTAGTATTTATAGGTATTTAAAAACCATTAATAAGAGAGAGGAACAAATTGAAAAATAGGTTCTTCAAAAGATGCGACTCGTTCAAAGTTTTTCCAAAACAACAGTAGAAATCGTCCCATCTATAGGATTCACAAAAAGTGGACCACACAAAAAAGTATCCGAAAGAAGCAGGATGCTTTTTTTGTGTGAGTCGTTTGCTCTTACTTCCTCCTATTAAACTAATTTCTTATGCTTGATCAAACTTTAATAGGAAGTCTTGTTTGGTATCATAAGCTTCCGACCGAATATACTTCAGAGGAGGAAGACCTAACACGGGTTGGAGTTCTCGATTAGATCCCAATCGAACTTGAATGATGTCCTGATCGTCTCGTAAAAAATGATAGATTTCCTCTTTCTTATAAAATTTGTTTTTCCCCTCTCCCTCTAAATAAATAGAATCAATATCGTGGCACGTCCAGGGTGGCGGACACTTTGAACACATTTTGATTTTTGTGGCATAGATCATCATTGCCTCTCTCCTTTTTTCTTCACTTGAATTTTACAAGATCTTACTTTTATTGTTCAATTAAGTGTAGCCTATTTATCACACTATTAAATAAAGTAAAAGGAGTAAGATTATTGAATCCCAATGGCATTTATAATTTGGCATTATTCACGTATTTATACATGAAATTGCCTTAAATCGTGTATTCGGAATCTTGTTCAATCAAGGTTCTCTTTTTTATTTCATTTAATTAACGTGAAGATAAGCATAATACTTTTAGCGTTGTTTAAATATTTTTCTTGCCAATGATCGAATTATTAATGCTCCGATTAAAATGATAATACTAATAAATACAATAGCAAAATTTATTCCAAAAGGATTAAATCAAGATTTATTTGGAGGAATCATTAATATGTTTTCTAACACCATTGATAATAAAAAACTTAAAATATTTATAAAAAAAGTTAAGTTTGATTGTAGCAGTCATTGTACCTGCTACAATCATAAATAAAAAGATCCCTAAAAATGTAAAATTGACTCCATTTTCATTTTTAAATAGAGAAGTTTCTATGTAATGAAATAAAAAGGATACAGGAATAAATAAAATTTTCTCTCGATATATCTTTCATATAACAACCTCCCAATTTTTGATGATTCATTTATCATATCTGAGCTTTACTCCACTCTTAGTGTGACAAACTCATCTTTTATTTTAGGATACACGAATTGGTATAGAATCGTGTATTCAAAACCTTTTCTGATCAGCAGTATTTTTGTTTAGTCCTGTGTAGATCCGAGTATATACTCGTACCAAAACAATTGTTTTGGTACAAATTTATTGTAACTTTTTATTAGAAAAATTTAACTTTTTGATGGTGGGATATTATTTGATGGGATACTTTTCTTAATAATATTTTTATTGAATACATATATAAGGAATAAAGATCGAATATATAAATCTATTCCTATTGATATCCAAACTCCTGCAATTCCTAGCTGTAATTTCTGTCCTAAAATAATCACTCCCACTATCCTTAACCCCCACATACCAAAGGCAGTACTGTAAAGAGGTGTTTTTGTATCTCCCATTCCTTGTAGGGCACCAGTAAGAACTAAGCTTATCGCCAGTCCTGGTTGGTTAAAAGCGTCAATTCGTAACGCAGTTATAATTTGAGTGATCGCGGATTCGTCCTTTGTGAACAAGGAAGCAAAATAAGGTGCTCCCCAAAATAGAACCACTCCGAATAAGCTTAAAACAATAACTCCATATTTGACTGCTAGGAAAGCTGTCTTTTTTGCTTCTCCATATTCTTTAGCTCCAATAGCATTACCCACTAATGTAGTAGCAGCCGTTGCTAATCCATATGCTGGCATATATACAAAACTTTCAATATTTCCAGCAATTGAGTGAGCTGCAAATGTTTTTGAACCAATAGCAATAATTAATCCAAAATAGACAACTTGTCCAATTCTCATAACTAATCGTTCAAAACCAGCAGGAATTGAAAGCTTAATCAACGCATTATAGTTACTTTTTATAAAAATAGAGCTCAGATTAAAAGACACGGATGATTTTTTAATAGCTTTGTAGAGTAAAAGACATCCTAAAACTCTTGCCATAACCGTTCCGATAGAGGTGCCCACCACACCTAATGCCGGGATAGGTCCCATTCCAAAAATAAGAATATAATCTAAAGCAATATTTAGTAAATTGGTTGTGATACTTACTTTCATAGGTGATTTTGTATCTCCTGAAGCACGTAATATACTACCGAAGATCGTCATTAATGAAATAAACAGTGAGGAGCCGCCTACAATAAAAAAGAACTGAGTAGAATAGATCAGCACATCATTGCTCGCACCCATTACAGATAATATAGGTTTTCCAAACAAAATGGTAATTGCACCAAATAATATTCCAATTAAAATCGCCATCATCGTTGATTGTCGGGCAACAGTTTGAGCATCTTCAAACTGTTTTGCTCCTAACTTTTGAGCAATTAAAGATGAAGTTCCTATACCGATTGCGATAAATATAGCTAAATATACATTTAAAATGGTATTTGCTACCCCCACACCTGTGACCACAGCAAGCCCAAGTCTAGAAATCATTAAGGTATCTATAAAACCAACGAGTGTTTGGAGTATATTTTCTACTGTTGCTGGTACAGCTAAATTATAAATTTTCCTCTTAAGAGTTTTCTCCATTCAATTCACCTAGTTTACTTTGTTGTATTGAGTTATGACTCGTTGTAGTTTTTCCATTTCCTCTTTTAATGTTGCACCTTCACTCACATGGATTAAGGCATGATCGGCTTGAGCTTCTAATAAGATTTGACTAATCTTTTGAATAGCTGACTTGGTGGAATTCAATTGAATGATCACCTCGGCATAATCTTTTTCATCTATAATCATTCTTTTAATACCTGAAACTTGGCCTTCAATTCGATTTAATCTTGTTACTAAGTTTTTTGTTCTGTGTTCAGATGAATGTGACATAATAATTCCTCTTTCCTTTACTTTACTATGCCCTCGGGGGGCATATCAATATTATAGTGACCAGTGGAGTATTAAACAAGATAAATATAGTTTATTTTTAACAAAATATAGCCATGAAATTTAAAAGGTCCTCCCAAAGATAAATTTAGAAATCAATTGTATTTTTATAGTAATATACAACTATTGACTTAAAATAGTAAATGTAGTCTTGCTGTAGCTATCAATACAGTACATCTTATTGATTAAAAAGGATAATTAGATTTAGACAGTGCCTTAGAGAGAAAACATCCTTGATTTGTCAGTCTTTTACTTGTTTTCTCGAGTTTGTTACAAATGGCATTAAGATAAACTCACTTGTTGAAATTCGAATGCATTTTAAGTTTGTTATCTGTTGGTAGATTAATTTATTAATAAAGAAATTCCCAGAAAAATAATTAGAATAAAAATATATCGTTTGAATTTATGAGTAGGTATTTTCCCATAAACAATTTTCCCAATTAAATGAGCAAAGAGTGTTAAAGGTAAAGAGAATACATATAATACAAGTAATTCTTTTGTCCAAAAACCTCCTAAAAAATGACCTAAAATAATAAAAGAACTGGACATTAAGAAATGAGCTTGCAAACTCTCTCTAAAAACAATTGGTTTCCAATCCCGCATCGTACCGTAAACAACAATTGGTATGCCATTCATATTATAGGCACTTCCGAGTGTTCCCGCCAAAAAACCAAAAAATTTGCCCATATTGGTCGATTTACCCATGAAGATTCTTGGAGTTCTCCTGTTTTCGCTTTTGTCAGTGAATAAATTCCATAGAAAACAAGAAAGATTCCTAAAATGAGAGTAATAATAGACTGCGATGCAAAGGTAACTAATAGTAAACCAATAGGAATCCCAACTAGCGTACCCATAGAAAGTTGTTTAAGAACTCCTCGATCAACATTTTCCCAACCGGATAAAATGGCTAAGATAGCAACAGAAAAGCCAGTTAATCCAACTAAAGCGATCGATGTTTTTAAATCCATCGGTAATAATGCTAACAAAGGCATACTCACAACTGAATCGCCGAAACCAAAAACAGCTCGCATTAAGGTGCCTAAAAAAACAGCGCTCACTGCTAGTAAAATAATCGTCGTATCCATAACAAACTCCTTTTAACGCTCTTTTATTTATTTTTAACTAATCTTTAAATTATAACATGAAAGGAGTTAAGACCCCAAAGCTCAGTTCTTATTGTGGTAAACTCACCTTCATTTTAGGATTCACTATTTGACATAGAATCATGTATTTAGAACCCCATACCTATTGGATTATCTTTTAATTTTGCTTTTCAACACACGATTACATAACATATTAAATGAAATCAAGTATCCATTATTTGAGAGGAGGTATCTTTTCAACAAGCTATAATGTGGGATCATTAAAAAGTTGGCAAAATAAAAATTCAAACAATTCGACAAAATTTCCGCTCTATAATTTGTTTCAGCAAAGGGCTTTGTACACTAAAAATGAACGGAATCAAAAAGAAGTCGAGGAGTGGACGAGTCAAAAAAGGGTTTGAAATTTTAGGCTCTTGACCGTAGCCTTTGTTTTTAAAGAACAAAAAAAGAGTAGAAGCTACAATCTATTGATTGATTGCTGCTCCTACTCTTTTATCTACTCATATATAAGGGTACTTCACGTATTTTGGTTTATGATTACCTTTATAAGAAGCTTGTACGTTGCGGTACTAATATAGTTCTACTATTGGCTGATAGAATGTTTCCTATAACTTGATTGCTTCTTTTATTGACCTTGCAACAAACTTTCTGTATTCATCTACACCATGATTTTTAAATTAATAGGGCAAGATTTCATCTTTACAGGTTATTTCCATATAGACAATATCATAATCAGATGAATGTTCTAGCCCATATACTCTACTCGTTCCGTTTGATACAATTTCAATAATTTCCAATTAGTTCGTTCAATATCTTCTTTTTCAAAAGATTGAAAAAGTGACATGACATCTTTGTTTTGACTATCTTCAGATAGATATACTTCTCCGCTTTTTATATCGGTTACATGATAATCAACAAATGTTTCTAGTCATCTTTTTTTAAAGTTTTGTCTTTTATTTCTGGCTCTACATTTTTTTCATTTAGACTTTTAGTACACTGTTATTTTTACTTTGTTGTCTATTCCTTTGAATAGTTGGTTTATAATTCTAAAATATTATTAATTTTCCATGTACCATTTTCTTTTATCATTTCAATATAGCCACTTGGTCGACTTGGAGATTCTGAACTTATATAGAAAGTTACCGTTTCTTTTTCAGTATCTAGCTCATCGTCTTTTATTATCATCTTATTCCAAAATACTCCGTTTTCATCATTTGTAACTGCTAAAAACAGAAAATGTTTACCTATTTTTAAGTAGTCTTTTTCAATATCAAATTCTAATTCTTCTAATTTGTAAGGTAAAATATTTTGTTTGAAGTTTTCTGAGAAGTATTTTTGTTGTTCTTTCTCAAAAAAATTAGTTACTTCTTTTTCAGTATAAGTTTCTAGAACTTTTTCCTTTTTATCAAATGTACCCAAAAATTCATTAAGTGTTGTTCTACTATCTTGAATAGCTGTTTGCGGGTCGAATTTATCTTGACAACCGCTTAACGTTATAAGAACAATCAAACTTAAAACACTAAGAATTATTTTTTTCACGTTACTCATTCCTTCTCTATCTTGACTTATACATGGCATAATTTACTACTGTTCGTGCCATTCCCATACCGCTACGCCCTGCTCCACTTGAATACCAAATACTTTTAACAATGGACGGACCACTGATAACCAATGCCCCTGAACCAATCATTGCTGGAAGTTTTGTCCATAACGTATCGCCACTTAATGCTAATGCTTCTGTAAATAGTAACATAGACAAACATAACGTAATCAACGTAACTACGTGGGAAAGAATATCTCTCCACCAATTATCCATGAAGTTAAAATTATCGGTTACAATTGATATAGCACATAAAGGCGATATGATTTCGTCCATAGTTATTTGTGCTAATGTAATGACTGTTTTAATAACAAAGAAGCCTAAAACAATCAATATAAAAACCCAAACTAAAACAACACTCATAGTAGAATTAAACACTTGAACAAAATTTTCTGATTCCATTAATTTATCCACTTGATCTATACTTACAACACCCATATTTTCAATAAAGTAGTTTCCAAACGGTTTCACAACATAATTCATGCTTAGTGAAATAACTAAAGGCATCAATACCAATAGTCCACCTGCTTTAACGGACTGAACAAGTGTCCACCAAATATTTGCTTCTTGACTTCCTTCTGCTTCTGAAAGTAATTGTGTAATGACTTTTCCCAAACAAACCGCAACCAACATTATACCACCGAAAAAAACAAAAAGATTATAAGCTTTCAACGCATAGCCGCCTAAACCGTCATAATTGAATAGTACATGTTGTAAGAAATTAGAAAACATCTCAACTAATTCCTTTAGCCACGTTGTGAACATACTTAATACTTTTTCGCCTATTTTGTCCATGTGTTTTTTTCCTTTCTATTCTTCTTTTGCCTCTCCATACTCTGCGAATGAACTTTTAAGAGCTTCTTGTTTATTTCTTTCTTGTTCTTTTTTTCTTCTTCTTCTTTTTTCTCTTTTGCTATTTTATCTTGTTTCTGTTTTTCTTTTATTCGGTCTTGTTTTTCTTTTTCCTTTTTTTCACTTGCTTGGTTAAATTCTTCCGTTAGTTTTTCTAACCGTTCTAGTTGCTTTGGATTGGTATTTTTTTCATAGTCAGACTGGTTTAATAACTCTTTTGGTTGAGGGAATAGATCAAACTGAAAAGCTTTTTTTGTCTTGATAGGGGGAAGATTAGAAAACACAATGATTTGTGTATCATCTGGCATACTGGTTATTTCGCCTGCGGTCATTAAATCACGACCAGAATATCCTTCATTATCTGAATGACTAGTACTACTGCCTTCTTGTTTTGAGTTTTTAGAAGCACTTTTATTACTGGTCGCAACTTTTACAGTCGCTTTATCTAACAATTCAGAAAAATATTTAGCGGTCGTATTATTCGCAGCGTTCATACAAATTTTGATCGAACAGTTCCCTAAGATACTTTCGGCTTTCTCTTTATTGTACTTATCTTGTAGCTGTGTAAGACTTTGAATAATTGTTGCTACTCCAATGCCATAGCCCCGACAAGTCGCTAAAAACTCTTCATAATTGGTAAACGTTCCTAAGTTGACAAATTCATCAAGGATAAAATCAACCGATACAGGCAACTTGGAATGTTGTTCAGAAGCTAATTCATAGAGCTGATCGAATATCTGGGAGAAAAAAATGTTGGTTAACCCTTCCCAACTCGTGTCCATGACAGGAATGATGACATATAACATGGTTTTCTTTCTTCCGATTTCTTGTAAGTTAAAATCACTGAAACTGGTAAAGTTTGAAACGGTTTGATTGATATAGTTAGAAATGGTTGTGAGTAAAGAAACAATAATACTCCCTTTCATATCGCCACGAGATTTTTTATACCCTAATTCGTACAACCGTTTTGCAGGGTGGTCTAATCGAAGAGAAGAAAAAACAAGGTCTAGTTCACTTTCTTTATCGTCTGATTGTGCTTCATTTGTGGATTGCAAGAAATCAACTAACCCCGCCATATTTCGATTCTCTGGTGCTAATTCGTACTTTACATATAAGATTAGGGCAGAGAGTAAGGAACGTTGCGAGTAGTACCAAATATCCTTTTTACCGTCCTTATTAGAACTATCTACAATCTTTGTAGCAACATTGGTTGCGTCTAGATCACTTGTAACATAGTCAATGGGATTGTAGCGGTCTGATTGTTCCATTTTACTGAAATTAATCACATGAACATCATAACCTTGTCGTCTTTTAAATTCTGCTGTATGTTCGTATACTTCTCCTTTCGGGTCGGTTACGACAATACTATTTTCTGTTTCGTTTAAAACGTTGGTAATCACAAAGCCCTGTGTCTTATAAGAACCGGGACCCCCTACCACCATAATATTACGATTGGGTTTGCTATCGGTTGGCTGAATAATATAGTCGTTTTTTACAAAACCTAAAATCGTTCCTGTCATGAGTGTTCCTCCTTTGTGAGAGAGTTTTTAAAATCAGTTTGAATACTTTCTTTTGATTTTTTAAAAAAATTAGAGGTCTGAAACAACTCTTTTAATGTTCCCCAACGTGCAGAACCATGATAGGTATTGCTTTCTTCTGTTTCCCACCCCTCTTTCTTGGAATTGCTTTTGCTGTTCGCATACAGAGAATAAACAAGAGCCACAATCGTTCCAATAATAAGAAAGGGGTTCTTTTCTTCCCAATTACTTTTGATAAAGGTTCCTAAATGCGTAAAGGTGTTGGTAATATTCTCTAAAAGTACGGTACTCGTTATATCTAACTTATATTGAGACAAGGTATTCAATCCCACTAATGCGGTAATGATGATTGCTTCTAGTAGAAGAAAAGAAACGATGATCCAACTCATTTTTTTTAGCAAAGCTTTACTTTTCGTATTCATCTTTGTACCTCCCCTTTATTCATTGGTGGGTGTTCCACTAAATACATCAACATTGTCAATCACATATTCGTTTTCTCGTTCGGTTAAATGAATGATGAAAACATTTTTAAAGGTAGTGGGTTCGTTATCTGCGACTTGATAGAGAATATCTGTTACATGAACAAACGAGTTCGGTTCGGCAGGGTTCACATAGGTTACATAGTTTCTAGCACTACTTTTAATCGGTACAGTCGGTTGTTCACTTGCCCCTGCTCCACTTAATTTATTAATCACATCTAAAGAAAAGTATTTTTCTATTTCTTCAAAACGTGATTGGTAGTTATCTTCGTTGTAATTTAAGTAATAAGAAAAAGCGGAATTAATAAATTTTGTTTTCTCGGCTATTTCTGTTGTATTATTTCCGTTCTCTTGTAGGTCAAGAGTATGCTTCAAGTCTGTAATTTCTGTTTCGTATGCTTGAATGGTATCTGCTTTCGTTTGATTATCTTGATATAAACCAAACAAGGAAATAACCGCTAATAGTAGTAAAACAGCTTCACTAATCATCATAATTGTTTTTTTCATCTGGTACTCTCCTTTGCTACGCTTTAAAATCTACGATTCGTCCATATCCTGCAATATGCGGTTCCCAATACGTACTATGAATATCTGCATACTTTAAAGGGTCGCCTGCATTGAACATCAGGCCATTTCCCATATACATACCTACATGAGTGATATAGTCAGGCGAATCATAGGTACTGTGAAAGAAAACTAGATCTCCTGCTTGTAGTTCATCTTCGGTTACTTTTTTAGAAAAATCATATTGTGCTTGGGCGGTTCGTGGTACGTTTACCCCAATTTTTGGAAATAAGTAGTACCACAATCCGCTACAATCAAAAGAGGTAGAAGGACTGGCTCCTCCAAACACATAGGGCATACCTTCGTATTGTTCGAACATCTTTTGAAAGTCTGCTAATTCTCCTGTTACAACTACGGTAGTTCCTTCTGATGAACCCATATACTGTTTTACGTTTGCAACATAATTAGGGTCTCCATATACAATCCACCCTGTTTTAGCTTTCATCTGATTAGAAAATTGTTGTGCTAATTCGGTTGTAAATACGCCCCCATTTTCTGCTACAAAAGGAATGAACCCATTCCCCATATTGTAAGCTTGAATGGCTGTATCGGTATCTACGTTTGATTGTTCCGCTTCTGCCATGACTTCCGCAAAGTATTTAACCCCTACCTCAATGGAATAGAGAGGGTCTTGTATCGTATTGGGGGGAAGCCCTAAACTCTCGCTTGATTGCATCACATCAAGAGAACCAACCCCACCGCTTTCTTGGGTCGTAATCGCTAAGAGAACATGGATATGTTCTTCTAACCCATATTTTTTTAGTTCTTCTTCGATAAGAGGTTGATATTGCAGGACTGCTTGTGGGATTTGACCTGCTCCGTACCTTCCCAAAGCACTTTGCTCTTTTTCTTCTTTCTGGAAAAAAGCTACGGACAAGCCGATTAGAACGAGTAGACCGATTACCACGACTACAATAGGTTTTATATATCGTATAAAAAAACCTTTTTTCATAGACGTTCCCTCCTTATTCCTTGTTTTCTTTCAAGTCTTGTAGTTCTTTTTGAAGGGTTTCTTTTTCTTTTTGGTCTTTTGATTCATCTATTTTTTTCTGCTTCTCGTCGATTTGCTTTTGTAAGTCTGCTTGTTCTTGTTCGTGGTTTTCTTTTTCTGATTCAGCTATCGTAATAATTTCGCTCATTTCCTTGTTTTGAGGGTATTTTTCAGCTACTTTTTTAGCGTTGGTTAAGTCGCCCCCTTCAAGAAAAGCACGAGCTAATCGGATCGCTGTTTGTTCATCTTTCAAAAAATTTAAAGTATGTAGCATAGCGTTTGGATCGCCCTTCACAATCCCTTTTTCATCTTCTAGTTTAGCTTGTTGTTTTTCATTTAGCTTTTTTACCGTTTAAATCTAAGAGGGTTTCTTTTTGTTCTCGTTCATACAAGTTTTCAATGACAGATTCAAGAGACGTTGGGTCAACCGTCAACGCTTGCTGATACTGTTCTTTCTCGATTAGGTCGGTTGCTAGCTGTTTTTTGTCATAGTCGATTTTTTCGTACAAGCCTACTGCTTTGTTGTAGTTTCCCTTGTAAAACTGTTCATTCGCTTGTAACAAGGTATCTTTTTTATCAAGCTGTTGGTGGTAGTTGGCGGTTAATTGTGTGGCTTGTCCGCTTACTCGAACCCCTAACAAGCTAAACCCTACTAAAGAAAGAGCAATCACTCCCCCTAACCAGTACCGATAGTTCCGTTTAATTTTATTTTCTGATTTTTTTCGATTCTCGATATAGCCATACGTAATAAAATCATTGCTCTGTTTAATCAAAGCGAGTAAGTCTGGGACAGTCGGTTGTTGGTAGAGTTCTTTGATTAATTCATTTCCTTCTTTACGAACATCTTTCGGACTGTTCAGACATTTCTCATAAGGAAGATCACTTAGTAAGCTGACAATCAATGCTCGATAACGTTCCATACTAGTATGGGTATCTTTTGGCATAAAGCGATTGGCTACATACGTGTAACGAATGGTTTGCATGGGGTGATAGTAAATAGTGGAAGGATTCAATGAAATATAAAGGTCCGATCTGGTATACTGGTCTTGTATATCCTGTTCTAGTATTTCCTGTGCAATGGACAACTTGACAGGGTATGCTTCGGTTTTAATTTGTGTCAGGTTTTTTAGTTGGCTACTTTTTTCATAAAGAAAAGAGAAACTAGCTTCTGATTCCTGGACATTCCCCAGTTTTAGAAAGAGCGGATCTTCTTTCGTCGGAAGATTCGTTCTTTCTTTTTCTATATCGGGAGTGAATAGGGAGTGTTCCATTTCGATTTTTACTTGGTTTTCTTCTTCTATAACGGTTCCAAACTCAAATGCGTATACTTTAAAATTCTTTTTCATTCTATCCATCTCCTTTTTAAAACTGGAAGGAACGTGCTTCTTCTTCTTCAATGGCAGTCATTTTAATTCGTTCTTCATAGTTGGGTATACTTTCTGCGTACCGTTCGTAGTACTGTTTAGGGTCAATCAGTCGTAGTTCTTCTTGGGAAAGAGATACTTTCATAAAAGCTCGTTTTGAACCGTTTATAATCAAGGCTTCTCCTTGTTTTTTCTTTTCTAACAATTTTCGTTCTTTTTTGGAAAAGGTAATTCTTAATTTTTGTTCAATATCATCTAACCCTTTACTGTCTAGCCCAAAGAACAACTTAGTATAACTATTCCCGATAATCGCTTCGCCTACATTTTTCCCGTTTTCCATGGTTCCATCTAACACATCTTGAATTTGCTGGGTGCCTGCAATGGCTCCTGCATTGTATTTTCGAAACCGCTTGTACGCTTGATAGAAAAAACTAGAAGCGTCAGGATTTTGTGTGAGGAAATGAAACTCATCGACAAACAATTTAATATTTTCGGTTTTATTTTTTGTGATTTCGTCCCACAAAAAACTAAACGTATTGAGATAGGCTGCGCCTTGAATATCCGCTTCATTCTGTAAGGCTTTTAAGTCAAACGATAGTACCTCTGTTTGCACATCTATATTGGTGTGTCCATTAAAAAGAGTGGTAGAACCATTCACATAGCTATCTAAGATAAAATAAAAATCTCTAATGATTTCGAACCGTTCGTGATCTTCTGTACTCACTTTCATTCGTTCCATTTGTTTATACACGTCAGACAGAATAGGCCACTGCTCATGGTGAATCTCTGTAATGCTTCGATACGCTAATACGCCACTATTTCGATAACAATCCCGTAACACATAATCTAAAATACTTTTTTCTACTTTTGATAAGTCCGGTTTCAAAATTTGAAAGAAACCTTTTACTCGTTGAATTTTGTCTTTGATTAATAGTTCCATATTGACCCTTTGGTCTGTATCTAGTTCTTCTGAATACACTTCTAACGGATTGATTTTTGTTGGGGAATTACTACTTAAGTGAACGACTTGACCGCCGAACCGTTCTACGATTTCTGTATATTCATTCTCTGGGTCAATGATAAAAACTTTCACGCCTTTGGCAATGTAGCGTAAGATTTTCTGTTTCATATAGGTAGTTTTCCCTACTCCGCTCGTTCCAATCACCACCATATTTTGATTCAGTACCGTTCGTTCATCTAAATAATCAATCGCAATGAGGCTGTTGGTATCTTTATTGATTCCTTCAATATCGCAATGCGGAGTGAGTTCCAACACTTCGGCATCATCAAACGGAAAAACACTACTGGCCACTTCTGTATTCGACTGTTTGAACGTGTAATCCGATAAAAGATTTTCTCCAATCGGCATGGCGGACCAAAACGCTTGATACTGCGCTTTAATAGGATTCATATACTTTAATTGTAGTTTAGAGAGCGTATTTTCTACGCTGTCGGTTAGAGCGTTCAGTTCTTCCAAACTTTCTCCTTGTAAAAAAACATACATGTGTTGGTACAGGTAGGTCACTTCACTATCTAAATATTTGTTCAACTGCATATTAGCGGTTTGAATCGCTTGTTGAAGCTTTTTCTTTTTCAAGGGATCATAGACGTCTAGGATTTCTGCTTCTTTATTCTTAATCGTTTTGTTATAGTACTCCACCATTTGCCGGGCATTGCTACTTTCAAAATCTTGTATGATGGTAATATTTCCCTTTTTTCGTTTCAGTTCGGAAAGCCAATTCCCTTTTTTCATTTTCGGATAGTCAATAATCGCTAGCACTTTAATGTAGTTATCGCCACTTTCAATGTGGTCTGAAAACTCTTCCCAACTGAACGGATAAATACTTTGAATGGCGTTTGTGTCTAAAAAATCATCTAAGCTGCTCAAATCTTCTGGTCGCTCTACTCCAAATTCATTTTCTTCTCGCTCATTTTTTTCTTCTTTTTTCTTTGGAAATAAGAACATACCATCCCTCCTTTTTTAGTGTCCTGAAAAGTTGACCAAGTTTTTTAAAACAGCGAGTACTTCGTCACTATGAAGCTTATTCGCTTGTAAATCATAGCCATCAAACGCATTTTCTAGTCGATTGATGGTCTGGGTAACTTTGTCGTCTAAATCTACGCTTGCTTTGTTTAAAGAGAGATACGTTTTATTTTTGATCGGCTGTTTCACGACCAATAAATGTTTCTTGGTACTCATTTCTTGTGCCTGCATTTTTACAGAAAGATCGTCAATGTAAGAAGCAATCAACTTCGCACGTTCACGATTACTATTCTCTTTGTCTTTTTCTTGTAAATACCGCTTTTTGTAACTTAATAGGTAATCATCTACATCAACGGGAATCGTCATATCAAGGTACTGTTGTTGTTCGTTGGAAGAATCTCCTAACGTGGTCATGAGAAAGGTATTATACGTGTCAAAAACATCTGTCTGCTCTTCCTCGTTCAATAGCTCAAGGTTTATACCGGATGTTTCAATAATCGCTACTAGGTAGCCTGATTTCGTTACTAGAAAGCTTTTATAAATTGCTTGTATCAAACTCATATCCGTGATCGTTTGTGTGCCACTATTTATCTTTCGTGGGGTATACGTATACGCTAAATCATCTGCTTTTTTTGCTTGGGGTCGTTTCATTGCCATCATATCGTCCTCCTTTCTTCTTCATCTTCTTTTCCGTTTTTCTTTAAAGAATAAATGTTGTCGCTTCCCATAGTTGCTTTTCATCTTGATGTAGTCCGTTAGTTTCACATTACTTCGATAGTGGACCGGTTTAGAAGAAAGAACAGCTAAGACAATGGTTAAAATAAAAATAACGAGAATGACTTTGCTTACTACGAACGTAAAGCTGTGCGGTGGAATAAAAATAAAGAGCAATCCAACCGCTACAGTAGGAACAACATATAAACTAATTTCTTTGAGAGATAACCCTAAGAAAACGCCATAGGAAGAATCAACGTTTTCAGGGAATATAAAAGTCTTTGCTTCCGTTTTCTTCTTATCTGGCATGATAGTCTCCCCTTACCTTTGAGTGATAACTGTCTTTATTGGAATAAACCATAGACCCAAGGAACGATCCAAACAATCGCAGCCCCAATGGCAACCAATCCTAAAACACGTCCAACGGCTTTGTAGACTTCGTTCTTTTCTTGAGGGTCATCCGCACTGGGCATTCGTTTGATAATGACAAACAAGGCAACACAGATCCCTACAATGACAATTAGGCCTGTCAGAAGCGTTTGAACGGTATTGCCTACTTCTGTTAACCGGGATTGAATTTCACCTGCTCCTGTCGCATAAGCGATTCTTTCTGGAACACTGAAAGCAGCTAGTGTTGAAATGGCCGAAATATACCCTACTAATTTTTTATTGAATTTCATGATTCATCTTCCCTTCTTCTTGTCAACGTTCTCGTTTGTTGTTGCATTCGTTCTTTTTCTAGTGGTTGCTGTTGTTGTTGGTTTGCTAGTTGGTCTTTTTGGTAGTGGTTTAATTTTTGGTCTAACTCTCCTCTGGACGGTTCATAGTCCGATACTCGAACCAACTTGTCTCTTAAAAATGTTCCTACATAAAAAACGGGCTGTTCGCCTTCTTCTTTTTTTTCGATGACCTGTAATTGATCTTCGTATTTCTCTACTGCTGTATCTCGTTCAATCGAAAAACATTCTAAAAAGCCTTCTGTGATTCCTTGTCCTGCAAATGCTAACTCATTGATAAACGAGTTATTTCTTGGATTGGCTCTTGAAAAATCTATGGTCTTTATTGTTTCTATTGCTTCTTCATTTCCTTTATCCAGGTTATGTTCGTGTAGATAGGAAAGGAAGGGATCTTTGTGGAGAGAAAAACTTGTAGAAAGTTGTTCACGAATCGCTTTGTGTCGTTTTTCGTTTCTTTTTTCTTTTGATTCCCCTTTCTCATAGGACACTGTAACCCCATCTTTGAATCTTTCCAACATATTTTTTCACTTCCTTTCTAAGTATATTATAAAAAATGTCTTTAATTTCCATTTATTATAATTAAAGTATAAAGAAAAAAGCTTTCAGAATCAAGGGATAACGAACATGTAGTACCTTTAATTCTCGTAAGCTTATCTATTTTAGAAAGGTTCTTAAAGCTTTGATCTGTTGTTCAATGATAGTGGATCTTTTAGCTGTTTCAATATCTTTCAAACATTCCATGTTCGATTGAGTTAAATAGACTCCTTTTCTAACCTTATTATTTGTATGATCTACACGTGGTTCACAAGAAAGAGAATGTATGAAAGAGTAATTAAGGAAGGTGGTTTGGCTAATTCCTGTCTTTTCAGAAAACTTTTCTAACCAGTCAACTAAGTCTTTATCAATGGAATAAATGGAGGTTATTTTGGGCTGTTTTTTATCAATTTCTTTCCAATCCAATGTTTCCTCTTCTAAAAGTACGTTTAAAAATGCCGATATATAGTCATCAAGCGTAAAGAAATATCTCTTTTTGTGTTTAAAGATCGTTTGCATGTACGATGACAGCATAATATAAAATGTTTCCGTTTCATTATCTTTTTTTGTTTTTTCTAACTGTTCATGGATTTGATCTTCTGACAATATAGAATCTTGATATAAAAAAATAGTTAGAAGAATCATATTCGTGCGATTGGAAGCCAAATAATTCATTCTTCCCATCAGCTTTCGATAATTTTTTTTGTTAACGATACTTCTACCCTCCTTTTCATGCTTCCTCTCCTTCCCCATTACAGATGAGGTGTTCGTATTTTTGTTTTTTTATTCTTTTTATCTTGAACCGATTGAATTGCTTGAGGTGCTTTTTTATTTATTTTTTCTGCTTTTCTTCTTGCGTTGTCTTCACTGGCTCTTAATAGATTATCATATAGATGTCCATTCTTTGCAAGCTTCTCTAGTAAACTAGGGGAAGAACCAATCCCCTCTCCCTGTTCCATAGAGCCATCTACTGAAAGGTCTGGATTATGGTCTACTTCATTTAAAAATAGTGTTTTGGTAGCTTCGTTTGATACCGTATCAAAAATTTCTTTCTGATGATAATCACTTTCTAAGGCTTGCCTATCCTCTTGAGTAAATGACCCATTCTCTAGCTTATGGATAAAGTGTAGTCCAATTTTTTGGTCGTAGGTTGTATACTTACTAATGAATTTTTCTTGGCTTGCTTCAACCAATTTTGTATAGGATAAAGTATTTCCATAATAATGAATCGCTTTGGATAATTCTTCTCTTTCTCCAAAGTTAAGTTCCGATAAATCGGCTGTTGGATAAGAGGAAAAAATCGTTTGATTATAATAAGTAGACATAAGTTCTTTCGTATTTAATTGTAAATCTTGATAACTATATAACTTTTTAAATTCTTCTTTTTTATCCTCTGATAAGTTCTGAACGGTATCTTGATGGACATTATTTTCTTTATAAAATTCATCTAATTTTTTAGTAGCGACTACGATTGCTCGGTTGTATTCGATAGATGGTTTCACATATGGATTTTTTGAAATGGTTTTTAATAGATCCTTAACTTCATTATCTCTAGATTCACTTAGAATCGAAACAACTTCTTCCATTTCTAAAACTTGATCTACTTCTAATGACCGTTTTGCGATATTCATTTGAGTATATTTTGAAAAATGATGGTCAATAAGTTCTGGATAATATTTTTCAAATATTCGTAGATATTGTTTTTCTAAAATCTCTTTTCCTCTTTCCACATTTTCTTTTGTAAATTCTATTTTATCTATAACAGAAGAATCAAAGTTATCCGGTCTAATAATTTTATTGATAGCTTCTGTACGTTGCCAATTTTTTATCATTCTTTCTTTATCAATCAGATTATCATAGTTGACAAATACTTTTAGATTCTTAGCAATGACTTTCAATTCTCCTTTTTCTTTAGGTGACAAAGGATTCATAATAACGTGAATAGTTGTAGTAGAATTTTCTTTTTGTCTATTATAATTTTCTTTTTTTATTTGTCTGTTTTGTTCTACACGTTCGCTGACTTCTCCTCGTTTTTCCATTTCTCTAGCAACATATCCTTCATGAATCGTTGCTTTTTTTCTTCTCCTAACTCCATGTAACTTTTTTCAGAAATACGTTCTTTGCTACCTGCTTGTTCTAAATACATATTCGTTAGAGTAGCCCAATTTTCTCTCCATGATTTCATGTTTTTCTTATCGTCCCAGTCAGTAAAATTATCTTTTCTTGACCGAATATTTCCTGCTTTCGTTTTTTGTTTTTCTCCTTGTTCATCTAAGATATAAATAATTTTAGATTTATTCCCCCACGTTCCATCTTGATTAAATGGACGCGTTGTTAACATAACATGGAAGTGTGGATTGCCTCTATCATCTCTATGAATAGAAACATCAGCTACCATTCCTTTATCAACAAAATTCGTTTGAACATATTCTTTTGTTAATTTTAATTGTTCCTCTTTTGATAACTCTATTGGTAAGGCAATATTAAATTCTCTAGCTAGTTGTGAAGTTTTATATGTTTCTACTTTTTCAACTTCATTCCATAATTTTTCACGATTCAAACACCATTCAGGCGCATGTTCAGGTTTTAAAATAAAAGTTTCTGGTTTCATTTCTCTTACATAGAAATTCGATTCTCCATACCGTTCACTATATAATCTTTCGCCACTTCTATAAGAAGCACTGGCAGTCGCAGATTGTCCTTTTCCTCTTGAAATAGTTGTAGCACTTAGATGATAGATAGCCATAGTATAGAGTTCTCCTTTCCTTCTACATGAGCGTAGCGAATTTTTTAAATGCAAAGCATTTTTCACACATTCTTTAAGCAATTACATCAACATTTATGATGATGTATAAGTGCGCCCTTTACTTAATTCCTATTTTACCATCTTTCTATTCATTCGACAATATTTTAATGGTATAATGAACATAAGGTAAATAAAAGGGGGAAGTTCAAGTGAGTACAATCAAGAACATTCAAAAACAAAAGGAACAAATCAAAAAATTAGAACAAGAGATTGAGGAAGTAAAAAAGAACATTGACCGTACGTTTGGAGAAACAATGATTAAAGAGTTAGGGATAGAGTATGATGACTTATCTTCCAAGAAAGAGATTAAAGAAGTAGTAAAAAAATAAAAGAAAAATTACCTGAAAGCATTTCTAATGTTCTAAGTGAAGAAGAAAAAAATACCAATCAAGAGAGTACAAATGCAAGTGATCGGTCAAGCCAATATTCTAGCATGGATTCAAATAACACATTATAAGGAATGTGGTTCTCGTGGATAATTTCAACATCAAAAAAAAGCAACAAGAAGTAAACCGTCTACAAAGAGAAATGACAAGAGAAAATCAAAAGCAAAGAAAAATGCGAACCCACAACTTAATAAAAAAAGGGGCAATGCTGGAAGTTTTTTTTGATATTAAGGAATTGAACGTGGAAGAAACGGAAGTTCTTTTAAAAAAAGTGGCTCCTGTTGTAAAAAAAATAATACATGAAGAGAGATAGTTCTCTTCGTGTATTATTTTTTTGATTTACATAGGAATCTGTGGTGCTTTTTGTTCTTGCGCATAACTAGAAAGTGGTTCCATATTTTCTGTATGTTCTGGAATAGGATTGTCAATAACTAAAGTAGGTTTCCGCTTTAAAACTTCCGTTTTAATATCTTGATTTAACCACTCTTTTCCAGTCCATTCTTTAGACCATTCTTGATTGAGTTCTTTTTTACTTTTTTCTGAACGAATATGATAATTAAAACTGTTACCATTTTTATCTTCTAATTTTATATGGTAATCAGCAAACCATTTTGCGCTTTTTACTTTTTCAATTCCCGTACAAATCAACGGTTCATCTTTCAGTTCTGAAAAATGATTTGTGCCTTTTTTATCTGTTAAAAAATTTAATTTTGTTGCAATGGTTTCTTCTACGGACAACTCTACTTGTTGAGTTCGGTCATTATATTTCTCTACAATTTTATCAATCATGCTCAAAGAAACGTCTTTTACTTCTTGTAAAGATTGAATGTAAACAGGGTTCTCTACCTCTCGTTTCGTCCACCCTGCTAAATAACTAGTGGAGTAATCTTCTGAATCTAACCCAAAGGTTTTGCTGACTACATAAGCGGTCATTTCCGCTTGATATTCTACCACGTTTGACGTTTGCATTTTACTATCTTTCGTCACCATTTTAGAATAATTGTGCATATCTGCGTGTGCTAGTTCATGTAACAACACTTTGACTTTCTCATGAGGTAGTAAAGTATCTCGTAACACAATTTCATTCGTGGACGGTACATAATACCCTTTCGCAGCACTGTCTGTTTTTCCACTTTCAACGGACAATCCTTGCTCTTTTGCATAGCTATGCAAGGCTTGATGGAATGTTTCAAATTCTTCTTCTGTCCCTTCAAAATTGAAATTTTCAGGTTTGTTGGGATAGAGTTTTGCGTAATCTTCTGGCGGACAATTGGTTTGGGTAACATCAAAAACAGGAACAGGAATAAACTTTGTCATCTTATCAAATTTTTTCAATATGCCCCTTTTAATTTTTTCTTTTTGCTCTTTTGTCGCATATTTTAAAGGTTTACTTGCTCCATTTTCATCTTCAAATAACTTTTGCATAGAGGGTGCTAAAATGGATATAGATTTTTCGCCTTTTTGAACTTGATACCCTAGCTTTTGAAAATCTTTATAAGAAGCGACTCCATAAGCCCCTTTATATTGCGATTTTATAAGAATTGTATTTTTTGTAGAATAGTCTTTAAATTTAGATAAACTTTCGAGTAGTTCCATTTCGTCTTTTGGATCGGTTTTATACTGTTTAATTGATTCGTTCATATCATCAGTTAATTTCTTGATTTTTTTTCTTTATCCACTTTTGTTTGTGCTTGAAAAACCATTCAGGATTCCCTCCTATTCGTCAAGAGATATCAATTGTTCTGTTTCTTCGTCAAACTCTAATAGCGATTCTTCGTCATCTTCTAACATAGCTCTATAAATATCTGCGTGTTCTGGTGTAACGATAAATGTATACTCTTTATCTGTATTAGCACTGTATACAAGGACTTCATGATCATCAGACACTTCCAATAATAAGGCATAGGGTAATGCGGACATAGAAAAGCCTCCTTTCGTTAAACAGCCTAAAAACGTCTTTTAAGCTGTTTTAGTTAGTTATTGAATAAATAGTACCAAAGATAAAGAAAAGAACGATAGGAACGATTGTAAAGCGATTGGCACGCCTTTATTCAGTTCTCATTGCTTTCAAAAGAGTTTATATCTATTTCAAACAAAGGTGACGTGCTTTTTTCTGTTTGCCTTTTCGCAATCATTCCATCTGCTAGATCGATAAAAACCTGTTTAAAACTAATGAATAAATAGTTTGCAATATTATTCACTTTGCCAAACCGGTGATGTTGAATGGCACGATGAAAGGTAGAAAGGAGACGTTCTTGCGTATCCTCGAAGTATTCTGTTCCCTGATGAATGGGGATAGATAGGTTATACTCTTTTTCTACCGACTTGTGAGAAAACTCAAGTTTATTGATAAACGTTTGAAAGGTATCAAAATCATTGAAACTAAAGGTTACCATTTTTTGTATGAGCTGCGTTCCATATAAAAACTCTAATTCCTGTTCTTTTATATAATCGGTAAGGACTTGTTTTTCTGTTTCTTGGTTTTCTTCTTTTGGTTGAAAGGCGTGAGAAATCAAATCCGTATCCGTTTGATCGGCTTTTTCTGATTCTTTACCATCTTTAGAGTCTTTAAGTCTTTTCGTTAGGTATTGATTTAGTGTAGTTTCTACAGGTCCGCCCATATCAACGGGTTCAGCGTTTTTTTGTCGAGGTGTACCTTCTACACATCCGCTCCTCCCAACGGTTCCAGCGTTTCTATTTCCTGTTTGTCGAGGTGTAGATGGTACACGTCCGCTGTTATCAACGGTTTCAGCTTCTCTTTGCAATTGATAGATATCGGTTGCGTTTACTTCTAAATCCGCTAAATAAAGCCAGTTCGGGTCATTTTTTTTCGTACGAGGATTGAACCCGTTCTGTTTTTGTAAAAGTAATCCTGCTTGAACCAGTTCTTTCTTTATGTTTCCAACGGTCTTATTGGATTTATTAAATAAGGTTTCCAGTTCCTTATTCGTAAAAATAAAATAGACATTTCCCTCTTCATCAATCCAGTTATTTTTGAGCGAATAGTGCAAGCGATCTTTAAAGAGCATGTACGCTAATTTTGCGCTATCGGACAAGTGAGAGTACGTATCACTATATAATAAGACTTTCGGAAATTGTAAGTATAACTCCCCGTATGCTTTATCTGCTTTATAGAAATTAAATGAGGACATAAAAAAGACTCCTTCTCTGCTCTCCTATCACAATCTAGAAGGAACAAGCACCTGCTTTACAAGAAAAGCAGAATCCAGTACGATAGGGAGGGAACAAAGATTGATATGTTCTCTTTTCAACGCCAATTAAAAAGAAAGCCCCTCGCGATCCGCTTGCGTGCTTCTTCCTTGACTAGATTCATAGTCAAGGTTTTTTTATTTTTACTGATGCCGATCTCTGTATTCTAAAACAATCTCATCTACTAATGTTTTCATCGAAATATCCCTCTTGAATGCTTCGTTTTTCAAATAGTCATGCGCTTCTAACCCAATTCGCAATTGTTTCATCTTCACTTTCTTTGTTTCCCTCTTTTTTGAAGATGAACCCCATTCTGAATCAGTACGGTCGCTTCTTTTCACAATTCCCCTCCTCCCTTCTATGATGTAGGAAACACATATGAATAGGTAGTCAGAAACAACTCTCTGTTTCTTTCTTCTAGTTTAACGTAAACACGCGAACACGTCAACGCATACTTTATTGATTAATCCTACTCAGCCTATTGCTTTGACAAAAAATTATGCATGAATCCATTTTAAAAATCTCTCTTATACAAAGAAAGACCTCCCCCTTGAACCGGAGAAGATCTCTATATGACTTGTTTTTCAATCCATCTTGCAATCATTTGGTAGGTAATGTTTGGGTCCGTTGCTACCTGGACGGTATAATCCTCCATTTTCTTTGGAGACACCTCTAGCTGATAGCCGTTCAACCGTAAAAACGTATGGAGCGCAACCAAAGCCGTTCGTTTATTGGCATTAAAAAAACAATGCTTTTGAATGAGTTTTTGAAAAGTGATGGCTGCCTTTTCAAAGATGGTAGGATACAGTTCCACTCCAAAAACGTCCTGCTTCGGCAATTCCACACACATATGTAAGGCAGTCGGTTCCTTGACGCCTATTTGCTCTTGAGGACTATACGTTCTGATTTGTAAGGTATTCATCATGACGAGTTCTCTCTCTGTTAGATACCGAATCATCGTTCCACTAAGCTTTCTAACGAGCGATCATAGTCTTTCATGACTTCTTGAACGGTTGCTAAAAAATCATCTTCGGTAGAATGAGCTTTACGAATTTCCACTTGATTTCCTTTTAAAACATACTCCACATGATCCCCAACAGAAAGGTTTAACTGTTTTAAAACATCTGGTGGTAGCGTAGTGATCACGCTATGTCCCGATTTTCTGGTCGTTCTTTGAATGGTTTTCATTTTCTTCACCTCTACAAATAGTATATACGTACCTACGTAGGTACACAAGCAATATAATACGTTCCTTGTAAAGTCCACTTCCACCCTTTTTACATACTTTCTAATTGGAAAGTCCACTTCTACAGCCTTTCCTTTCGTACATTTTTTAACAAAACGTATCAATAATCCTAGACAAAAGGGTTTGGAAATGCTAGCAGAGGAGAGGGAAGGAGCAAGAAGAGCATAGTTGTACCCTAGCCATGCAAAATGAAAAGAATCATTCTGCAAACTAGCGTACGACATGTTTGTTTTTTTATTTGCGGTCTAGCGTCGGATCGGTCAGTCGCTGCTTCACATCTGTATGCGTCGGTGTTTGTGAACACACCTAAAACCCTCTTAAAATCCTCCCTAAGAGCGTTGTTTTAGGTTACTGAACCAACGTCCAGGATTACCACCCCCACCGTTCCATCGGCCGTAGTCGCCATTCAGGGCAGGTATGCATACAGTGATACCTGTGATCCCCTATCTTTAGTTATTGAGGCGGCTAAAGAGAAACCGGTCCCCTTGGTTCCAGTTTTTCATGGCTGCAGCTTGTCCCCTACAGTGTTAAAAAAAGTCTCTTGTATTGCCAATAAAAAAAGAAATTGGTATACTTAGACACAGAAAACTAGCTAAGCTTTGTGTGTCTCGTAGATTCCCGTCTACGGGGCTTTTTTTGTATTCAATTTTAACATGTCTTTACCTTACCTGAGCGGTTTTTGATTGTAAATACCTTTTTAATGATTTATCTTACACAACTGTATACTGGTATACTGGAAAAACTACACATAAGTATACTGGTATACCTTTCTACTATTAAGTAGTTTAAATAACATCTTTTTGATTACTACACATAAGTACACTAGTATACTTATGTGTAGTAATTATAAGCTTAATAAGGATTTTCACACCTAGCATAAGAGGGTTATAGGCCATAAATGAAACTATACAACTGTATACTGGTATACTGTACATTAGGAAAAACAGTATACTACTGTATAATATGCAATAGTATACCAGTATACCAGTATACTATTTAAATTACACTAAAGTGTACTAGTATACTTTAGTTATTATTACAAGTTTATTACAAGTATACAGAAGTAACTATTTCGTAAGTATACTGTTGATTATTTTTATTTTAAATGGTATATTTTATACACGAGTATACTACAGTAGATTTTAGGAGGTTCTTATATGAGCGGAACAGTGTATGTGGTAGGTAATTTTAAGGGTGGGGTTGGTAAGACTAAAACGGTTACGATGTTAGCTTATGAATCGGCAGTATTTTTAAAAGAAAAAACTTTAGTAATTGATATGGATCCCCAAGGGAATGCAACACGTGTATTAGCAAAAACAGGTAATTTGGATACTATTGATAAATCTATTACAGATGGTTTTCAAAATGAGTCTCTAGAGAAGGAAATTATTTCTGTCATGGATAACTTGCATATGATACCAGCAAATACATCCTTTCGAAATTTACCAAAATTATTATTTAATATGTTTCCTGATGATGAATTATCGCAGATATCCTATTTAAAAAAATTAATTGAACCTTTAAAAAAGAAGTATGATCGTATTTATATAGATGTTCCACCGACTATTTCTGACTATTCAGATAATGCCATGATCGCGGCAGATTACTGCATCATTGTTTTACAAACTCAGGAACTATCCTTAGATGGTGCACAAACTTACATTGCTTACATGCAATTTTTATCTGAAAATTATGATGCTCAACTACAAGTTCTTGGGATTATACCAATGATGTTACGACAGGGTGGTAGGGTCGACACTAAAGTATTAGATCAAGCAAAAGATATGTATGGTGGGAATGTTTTAAATACTATTGTTAACTATCAAGAACGATTAAAAGTATTTGATGTAGAAGGTATCCATATGCACAAAAATATTAATGGAAAAGTTGAAATGTGGGACGCGAAAGCTCATAAATTATTTATAGAAGTATTAGAAGAACTGAATGAACATGAGAAGTATCTAGAGAAGCTATAGTTCAGCTATTGTTTCAGAAGGGAGTAGTTTTATGAGTAAGGAGTTTGAACCACTTATTATCAGGAAACAAAAAAGTAGCCTGCAAGATAAATCCGTAAACATAAAAGGTACGAATGATTTTGATCGTACACCCACTCATTCAATAGAGAATAAAGAGAAAAATTCATTTAAACCCATTATTTTAGATAAAAAAGAAAAAGAAGTAGATAAACAACAAATTTCTGATGTGTTTTTCAAAGCAATAAAAACAGCAAAACTCTCACCTGATGTATTATTACGCTTAAATACACTAAGACCATTTATTGAAGAACTAGAAAATCAAGAAAAATCAACAATTAATGACATGGTTCAATTACTAGTTGAAAGTTATGTAAACACTCGTCTGGGTACTCGTCAACGAGAAGGATACAATCAAATGTATCAACATCTTTTTGATCATTCTAAGAGATAAATAAATTTCATTAGTATACTTCCGTTAAGGTACTATCAAGTATACTAGTATACTCACGTTTTTATTTATCACATGATAGGAGAGGGTAGGTTTGAAAAATAGTTTAAATACATTAACTCAGGATTATTTAGATGATATTCTCGTTCGCTTCGCTCATCATTCTGCGGGAATTGAAGGGAATACCATTTCGTTACCTGCTACCGTATCAATTATTGTAAATGGTACATTGCCTATGAGTGGAAAGGCTACTGTACGAGAGTTTTACGAAATTGAAAATCATAAACAAGCTTTTAAGCATATCATAGAACATGTATCAAATAACGATTCCCTTACTGTTGAGATTGTTAAAGAAATCCATGCTGACTTAATGGATCGTTTACAGTATGATCGAGGTCAATTTAAAAAAAGTGAGAATAGGATTCTAGGGGCAGAATTTCAAACGGCTTCTCCTGCAGAAACTCCCACATTAATGCTCCAGCTACTCGATAATTTACAATATCGAATACATCATTCCTTTACAGAGGATGATCAACTACTTGCAATGGTCGATACTCATATTCAATTTGAACGCATTCATCCTTTTTCAGATGGAAATGGTCGAACAGGGCGTCTCGTTCTCAATTACTCTCTATTACAAAATGGATTTCCACCTTTAATTATTGAAAAAGAAATGAGAGCGGAATATATAGATTTTTTGGGTAATCAGGATGTAGAAGGATTTTTTCAATTTTCAAAAGAGCATTTACTGAAAGAACAAAAACGTATGCAGATTTTTCAAGATATGCAACGAGAACGGATTGAATACGACTAAAATACTTTCAGTAATCCGTGTTCTTCTAGATGAGATAATTTACTATACAGAAATTAAAAATGATAGAGGCAGGGACGTTTGTCCCTGCCTCTATCATTTTTTTGTTCGCATATTTTTTCTCCGTAAAAAAATGAAAAGCACGATTAAAAAAGATAACTAAACGTCTACAATTATTTGACATTAAGAATTTTTTCATCAAAATCGTTCCGAAAATCATTGTGATAAGTGGTAGTTGTAGAATAGAACTTCAGTCCAATTAAGCGAATCTCTTTATTTTCAGCTAACACTTCGATATCGCTTCGTTCTGTTAATGATAACAAAAAGTCTTCTTTCCATTGGTCTTGTTTTCGTAAATGATCTCCTTTTGGTTCGATAAAGACTTGGTAGGTAGCTGCCTCATCTTTAAGATATAAAAGAAAATCTGGCATAAACCCACGGATTCCGCCAATCTCCACTACCTTTACTTTTCGTTCGTTTCGAATCAAGTATACTTCTTCATACTTCATTTTTAACTCCACCATATAGGTATTGATGAAATCAATCAGAGAACTTTCCCAAGAGTTGACAATAGCTTGATCATACACGTACCAATCAAACTGACGCATGGGCCTCATCTTCGTTAAGGCGTCCATTTGTGTAATCTGTGCATTTACTTTGCTAATCTCTACATAGTAGTCATCAATGAGTTCTGAAAAGGCAACCCCTTCAAAAAGAGGTGTTCCTTTCTGTTTGAGATAATTATTTTTGATGGTTCGCTCGACATATCCTAAAAAATCATCAACCAAAGCTTGTTTTTGTTTCCAGGTCAGAATCGTCTGTGCTGGTAGAGAAAGGTATAGACGTGTATGGCCTAAAATTCTGGACTTTCAATAAATGTTTTCATACTGGTAAGGATGGGAACATATTTTTTTAAGTTCTGAAAGGTAAAGAAAGGATTTCGTTGGATTCCCTTTTGAATAAACGGACGTTCCACATACCAATCATGCACTTGTAGAGAAAGAGTTTGAATCACATCAGATGCTGAACTGTACAGGGTTTCCACCATTTCTTCGGAATCCATCTCTTTTTCTGTTTGGACACCATAGTCACTTAAGCGTTGATAGTCGGCCAGTGTGGTCGGAATTACCTTATTAATATAGATTTTTCCATGTTGAAAGAGGGACGATTTCTTGAAAGCCGGTTTTAATTTCGCTTGCTTCAAAAGATAGGCATCTTCTCGTACTTGAATATTTGCTTCCTCTAACGACTTCCATAACCGTTGGATATAGGTACTATCGTTTATGGTGTGGTAGTGCAAGGTTTCCAATACTTTCAAAGGACTGGGTTCTGTATCAAATCGACGTTGAAAATCATAAGCGCCTTCATATACAAAGGGATAGTACCGTGCACCTCTCCCGATTAACTGTGCTTCACTGTCCGTCGTGTTCTTCGTATGGGAGGCCCCTTCACTGATTCGGACGATATCAAAGAGATTCAACACATCCCACCCTTCATTCAATTTCGCTACTGCAAAAATAGCACGAAACGGGTTATTGGGATCTTCTAACGTATTGAGACGAAGCGCATTTTTTTCTTCTAAGAATTCTTTTGAATTAGCATCTAGTAGATTTCCCTCCGCAAAATCCCATTGGAGATCTCTTACCACACGTGTTGCATCGCGATTTTGGTAGTCGTGATACATTTTCCCCCAAATACTTTCTTCATTTTGGAAGATCTCCACTCCCCTTTTTACAATGGTGTCCAATCGTTGTGGCGTCAGCTGCATGATCAGGTCTACCAACTGGTGGTGGGAGGCTTGTGAGATGGCAATGGTATTTGATTTAAACAGAATGACCGGCTTCAAGAAAATCCCATGATCCTGTGCGACATACTTCCGGTATTGACTGAGTAGAACGGCATGTAGCATCTTATCCGTATCTTCCTGATTGGCTTGCAATAAGGTCACATTTTTAGAATACCGATCGGTCATGAAGCGTCTTAAGTCATACTGATAGACGATTTTATCCCGGTACTTATCAAAGAGTTCGTCTTTTTCTAAGTTGATCGTCGCTGTAAACTCTACTAACCGATTGCTGGGGTGGAGAGAGAGTAAACGTGAAACAGTCGTTTCCCATGTTTTCGCCTCTACTTCCACTTTCGTTAATTTTTTGTTTTTCCGCTTAGTTGAGGCATTGATATGGTGGGCTTCATCCGCCAATAGGACCAACGAACGGTCTTCTAAGGCCTCATAGGTGAGACTGTTTTCTCTTGGATTAGTTAGATCATGATGTAACTTTTGAATGGTGGTTAATTTTAAATAAATCGTATCTTTGTCTGGAAAAGAAGGAAAGACAGATACCAACTGAATGCTGATTCGACAGCCATCGATGATGATCCCTTCCGGCGTGAACAAGTACTTGGAAGACGCTGCATTCAGTAAGTTATCTTCTGTTTTTTTGATGATGGCATCACTATTTACAAAAAAGATAACGTTTTGTTGGTTCTTTTCTTTAAACAGATATAAAATAGTGGCGGCTAAGACCATCGTTTTTCCGGAACCCGTGGCCATATGGAACAAGAGGTGATTATGAGTCACGTCCGCCATCTTCTGCTCTTGGGTAAAGATATACTGTCGCAAGGCTTGTAACTGGTACGGACGTAGTGGGTGCATTAAGTTATCCGTGATATAGTCCGGAATTTCTGGAACCTCTGTAAAGGCGCTGGAAAAAAGAGTTTCGATTTGTTTATGTAAAATTTCTGTTCGTTGCACTCCCTACACCTCCGTCTGATAGAAAGAGGCATTAAAGGTTTTCGTATCCGCATCAATGCCATACTGATCATCATCAATTTCTGAGTAGCTCAGATAGAGTTGATTGTTGTCGACCACTTGAAGGAGTACCGTTTTCTGTTCCTCTAAGGGTAAAGTGAAAAAGTCTTCATTTTGTTCAAAGACTTTTTCAAAATCAACGCGAATATTCAAAAAGGGACTCTCTTGAATGGTTTCAAGCACCTTTTTGATATCTGTTCTATTGGCAGCTTCTTGAATGTCACGGACATAGACTTGATTTAATTCCAGGAGTTCTGCATAGACAAAACTTCCGCCTCCTTGCCATGATACATTTTTTGAAATCCCACCTTGTTCTCCATCAATTACCTTTTGTAGACGGGGTACAGATACCGTATTGATATAATCCATTTGCTCGACACCAATGAATTGACGATTCATTTTCATAGCAACGGCTTGGGTAGTAGCGGATCCCATAAAGAAGTCTAATACTATATCATTTTTATTCGTTGCTATTTTTACTATCCTTTGAATTAATTTCTCGGGCTTAGGTGTTGAAAAGTCAGCGTCCTCAAGTTTTAATGCTAAGATTTCTTTTCTAGCATCCTGATTATGTCCTACTTCGGAATAATCCCAAATTGTTTGAGGAGTAACTGTTTGTTTTACATCAGACAAAAATCTTTTTATTGAAGGAACGTTATTTCCATCTTCTCCAAACCAGATACGATTTTCTTCAACTAATTTTTTGAAGTTTTCTTTAGAGGTCCTCCAACATCTACCTTTAGGTGGTGTTATTAATCTGCCTCCAGGAGTCGTTATTGGATAATCATCCTTAGCATTGTATGTTCGAACTGATAAATCACTTGATTTCCATGGTCCTCTTGGATCGTTATCTCTATTGGTATATCTTGAATTCATTGATTCTGTTCGATCTAAACCATTTATTTCAAAAGAACTACCATCTTTAGCATAAATAAGTATATGATCGTGCATATCAGAAAAGAATTGTGCATCATTTTGCGGAGAATACTTTTTTTCCATATTATATTCGCGATAAAGTTTTTCCTTCCAAAAATGCTATCTGCTAATACTTTTAAGTAATGTACTTCATCATCATCAATGTTAATCCATATACTTCCATCAACCGAGAGTAATTCTCTTGCAACCTCAAGTCTATTTTTCATAAATGTCAACCAAGTAGAATGATTAAATCGATCATTGTACTTAAAAGAATCGTTACCGGTATTATAGGGTGGATCAATATAAATGAGTTTTACTCCTTCTGCATACCGTTTCTTCAAGCTATGTAAAGCAATCAAATTATTTCCCTTTATGATAAGATTGTCGCTATTTCTAAACTCTGTTTCTTTACTTTCACCTTTGCTATCATATTTCTTCATGTTGGATAGTACTTTAGGAGATAGTAAAGTATCAATTTCTTCTTTTGCTAATACATTATGGTAATAAACTTCTTCTTTTCCAACATTTTCTTGTGTCATGCCGCCCTCAAGAACCCCATCTTTATGTGGAAAATCTAAAACAATATCCGATGAGTAGTTTAAATATTTCCCATCAGTAGTCAATCCTACTTCATTACTGTATTTCGTATAACTGTTTTCTAAATAGTTTTTGTAACGTAGCATACTAATAAATTCTTCAACTTTAAACAAACGCACCCCATCGATATCTACGGTATACGTTTTTTGTATGCTTTCATTTTTAAGTAAAGCAGCTAACAATGTTGGTTGATAGTTTCGAATGTCTTCTATAATGACATTTTTTAGTAAAAAATCGTTCTCCCAATAATTAGGAAATTTTTTAAATATTCTTTCAATTTCTTGCTGTAGTTTAGTCATCATTTATATAAAAACTCCCTTAAACTATGTTAAAGACTCATACATCTTATATAATAATGATTATAACATGTATTTTTTTTGAATATTCATATGAGTTTCATAAATACTATTGCTTATACAAATTAGTATAGATTTTAACAGATACAAGCGTCTTTCCCTTTCATAGAGTATTTTTTATGAGTACAATTCCTTGATGAGGCACATGACTAAGCAATATTAAAGCAAATTTATATGCTACCAGGACCACTCTATTTCAAAAAGAATGAACACAATTGTATTTGGTAGCGTTTTAATTATGCTTTATAGTAAAAGTATAGAGGAGGAATTATAGTGGAAAGTCGACTTCCCAAACTCTTTCAGGTTTTATGTTATGAACAGAAAAATGTTTCTGCACAGGACTTATCGGTAATTTTTGGAGTAAGTGATCGCACAATTTATTCAGACGTAAAGAAACTCAATCTTTTGCTTGAAACATCAGGATACGGTCCTATTGAAAGTGAAAAAGGAATGTTCTATTATCCTGTACCTTTACAGGAGGAATTTTCAGGTTTGATTAAGGATAAAGATTCTTATTTAGTAACTAATCCTCGTTTACGACGTATTAGAATATTGGAAACTATCTTTTCCCTTCCAAGGATATTTAATGTAAATGATCTTCATGAACATTTTGGGGTCTCACGTAATACACTTTTAAAAGACCTAAAAAAAATTAAAGCGAAACTAAAAAAAAGCACAATAGCAATTAATTCGCATCCTTTCATGGGATTCCAATTGGAAGGGGAAGAGAAAGACATCCGTAATCAATTCCTTTTGGCTTTACAAGATGATCCTCTTTTTCTCATAAATGGGGTGGAGGAAAACATTTACAATTTTTTCGTAAAAGCTGAGCAATTACTAGGTACTATAGCAAAAGAATTACACATAGAATGGAGTGATGATTCTTTTGAAAGATTATTACATGTTTTTTGGGTAACTTTCATACGCATCTCCAATAACTGCTGGTTGCCCGCGGAGGAAGGCACTCTCCAACATAATAATGAAGAAAAAATAATCTTTGAAAAAAAGAGGAACTTAAAGAATTGTTTCAAATTTCTTTATCAGATGAAGAATATTTATTCCTGGCAAGAAAACTATCGGAAGCATCTTTAGTCCGTTATGGACAATTGATATCTGAGAAATGGGTACCTTTTACTCTTGCAGTAGAAGAATTTATTGAAGAAGTATCTGATAACTTTAATTTTCACCTTTTTTGTGAAGACGATGTTCTTTTTGAAGGGGTACTCAATCATTTACGTCCTGCGTATAAACGTACACAATCTTTTGAAATTATAGAAAATCCACTCTTTAAATATGTTTACGAACAATATGGGGAGTTACACAAAAAAGTTATAATAAGTTCCTCCGTCTTAGAGAGTAGACTAAACGTCCAGTTTAGTTTACAAGAACTTTCTTTTTTCACTTTGTTTTTTGCAGCTTCTTATGAGAGAAATAAAAATGTTTTCAAAAGAATCCCTCGAGCTATTTTGGTATGTAGTGCAGGAATAAGTACATCACAAATGCTAAAAAGTAAGCTTGTTTCTACTTTTCAAATCCATATAGAAGGAATATTTAGCACTAGGGGAGCAAAGGAATGGCTCGAACAACATGAAGTAGACATGATCCTTACCACCGTACCATTTAACTATAAGAAAGTACCTTCTCTTCTTGTTACACCCTATCTTTCAAAAGAAGATAAGAAGGCATTAGAAGGACTTCTGCAAAGACTACCCTCGTCCATTCAGACTAAAACATTGTTAGAGATCATTAAGGCTCATGCTACTATTGAGCACCCGCAACAACTAAAAAAAGAACTACAGCAGTACTTAGGTATTTCACATACTTCATCTATAGAGAAAGGGGCTTATCAGCCAATGTTATTAGAAGTTATAACTGAAGAAATGATTCATGTAAACTATGACTGTCAGACACGAGATGAAGCAGTGATAGAAAGTGGACGTTTATTAGTAGAAAAAGGATATGCTACAGAAAAATATATCAAGGCAATGTTGAAAAACGTGGAAGAGAACGGAACTTATATCGTAATTGCTCCTGGCATTGCGATGCCACATGCCAGACCAGAAGAAGGTGCAGTGGATATCGGATTGAGTATTGTTACTTTAAAAAATCCAGTGGTATTTGGACATCCACTAAATGATCCAGTACGAATTGTCGTTGGGCTCTGTGCAGTTAATCATCAGTCTCACTTAAAAGCCTTATCTGAGCTGGTGGAAATCCTTGGAAATCAAGAGAAAGTAGAGCAAATAAATGAAGCGTCTACTTCACAAGAGATCATAAACATCATAAAAGGAGGAAATAAAAATGATTAAAATTGTAACCGTTTGTGGAGCAGGAGTGGGGAGTAGCATGATGATGCGTTTATTCTCCCAACAAATACTAGATGAAGAAGGAATTGATGCAGAAGTAGAAGCGTCAGACATAAGTTCGGTTAGTCCTAATGCTTATGATATTTTAATTACTACATCTGATTTCGCTGATACTCTTCGTGATTCTTCAGCTCATGTTATTCGAATTGATAATATGATGGATAAAGCTTATTTAAAAGAACAGCTACTGAAAACTATAGCAGAACTATAATTAAAGGAGGAACTAGCGGTGGGAATATTCATGTACTTCATTAATAATATCCTGGGACAAGCTGTTTTCATTATCGGTATTGTTGTATTGGTGGGAATGATTGCCCAGAAAAAAAATGGTTTCAGGTTCTTCCCAGTGTCATTAAAACAATGATTGGATTCACAATGATCAATATAGGTGGACAAACGTTAGGAATGGCACTACTTCCATTACAACCTATGTTTTCTAAAATTTTTAATATCCAAGAAATACCTACTGATATTGGAGCCGCTCAGGCAGAAAGTTTATCAGAAATAGGAACAGAAATGGCTCTTGTTTTTGCTTTTGGCTTTCTTGTAAACCTACTTCTCGCTCGGTTTACAAAATGGAAGTTTGTTCATCTCTCCGCACACGTTTCATTTTTTTATGCTGGATTAATTGCTGCATTATTGAAATTTAACACTGATCTTACGACATTACCTTTAGTAATTATTGGTTCTCTTCTTCTCGGCTTTTACATGACTATCAGCTGTGCCTATGTCGCTCCATTAATGAAACATATCAAAGGTGGAGAAGGTTTTACTCTTGCTCACTCGAGCTCGGTTGGCCTCCTTATTTCCGCATGGCTGGCAAAATGGCTTGGTAATAAAGAAAAAGACTTAGAGACCATGCATATACCAAAACAATTTAATTTTTTGAGAGAGATGACTATTGCATTAACTCTCGTTATGTCCTTTCTATTCTTGTCCATCTCACTTCTTGCAGGTCCAGGGTGGGTTGCAGAAAATATTAGTAATGGACAAGATATCATCGTTTATTCTATTCTTCGCGGTGTAGAGTTTGGAGTATGGATTACGGTTATTATTACAGGTGTCCGAATGATGCTATCAGAAATTATTCCTGCTTTCCATGGAATTGCTAACAAAATTATTCCTGATTCGATTCCAGGGCTGGATATTCCTCTATTATTTCCTAATTATCCAACTTCTGTTATTGTAGGATTTCTTTCCAGTTTAGTTGCAGGATTAGTTGGAATGTTAATTTTGGGACTCTTCAATTATCCAATTGTTGTATTCCCTGCTCTTATCCCAACGTTCTTTACGGGTGCAATTACCGGGATTTTTGGAAATGCATTTGGAGGAAGAAGAGGTGCCCTTATTGGCTCTTTCGTAAACGGTTTAATCCTCATCTTCGGTCAAGCATTTCTATTACCAATGGTTGGAAGTTACGCTCCCATCATGCGAATTCTAAGTGAGACAGACTATGCTTTTTATGGTCCACTTCTTGGGTTGCTTCTAAAAATGATTGGAGGATCATAATGACTAATTTAGCGTTCTATATCCCCTTCCATTATCCTAGCCGAAAAGAATTTTTTGCACTATTAAACGCCTTAGAAAAACACGGAGCAGCATATGTAGAAATAGGCATTCCTGTTCAAAATCCTTTTATGGACGGGGCACTGATAAAGGAGACGCATCAGGAGGTCTTAAAACAACTTCCGACGCATGATTCTTTGGTACAAACCTTAAAAGAAATAAAAGAAAAATTTACTTTTAAAGTTGTACTAATGACATACAAGGAAGGTTTCGACACGTTTTCATTAAATCAGATTCCGATTTCCTTGTATGATGGGTTACTCTGTGTTGATCAAGTATTGAATAAAGATACCTCCCATCACCCTATTCAAATTTATCCTCCTCATTTAAAAGAAGAAGAGATACAATCTCTTCTTCAAAATAATGAGCTATTTGCTTATGTCATTTCAGGAGAAGGAAAAACGGGATCATTTAATGAAGTTCCTACACAATACAAAGAGTCCGTTCACTTTATAAAAAAACATTCTCCTTTACCAATACTTGTAGGTTTTGGTATTAAGACTCCTGAAGATGTCGCTTCTATTGTAAAAAATGGAGCAGATGGTGCTATTATCGGAACAGAATTTTTGAGAAGGTTCCAACAAGGAGGAATAAACGGAGTATATACATATTTAGATGGATTTGACTCTATTATGAATTCTTAACTTTTCTGAATCACACTTCCTCAGAGTAGAGAAATCTACTCTGTTTGTATTTATTGTAAAATACATTAAGATTCTAGTTATTAATTAATAACTAGAACTTTATTTATTATCATTCAAAAGAACTTTTTGAAGTGTTTTAATACTTTTATAATCATATCTAATTTTTATCATGATTTTGTTCCCAAATACAAGTGTTTTTGGGAATGGTTTTTATGCAGAAAGAAAAATTATCAAAACCTTGTATAATCAACTTTTATTGAATTACCAAAATCAATGTCCATAATCATTACCAAATACCCTTACATTTAAAGATGATACTGGTATAATAAAAAGAGTCTATTAGAGACATTAAATTATATAATAGAAGAAATTATGTTACGAGGTGAAATGATGAGAATTGCTTATGCAAGAGTATCTACCGACAAACAAGAACTCCATCGTCAATTAGATGCTTTAGAGAAGGTTGGTTACGATAAACTAATACAAGAAAAATTTACCGGTACGCAAAAGAAACGCGCAGGATTAGATACCTTATTTAATAGTGTTCGATCTGGAGATACCGTTATTATTGAATCCATTAGTCGTTTAGGTAGGAAAACGCTAGATATCCTCTCTACTGTTGAAGAATTGAAAGAACAAGGTGTAGAAGTTGTATCGTTGAAAGAGAACCTAGATACCTCTACACCAACCGGTCAGGCCATGTTTCAGATGATGGCTGTGATTGCTCAGTTGGAGCGTGACCTGACAGTACAGCGAGTGAACGAAGGCTTAACTTCCGCTAAGGCACGTGGAGTAAAACTGGGTAGACCAACCATGAATAAGCAAAAGGTAAAAGATGCTTTACGTTTGTATGATTCGGGACAGTATTCAATTAAAGATATTATTCGAATTACTAGTATTTCTCAAGGCTCCTTATATAGGAAAATCAACGAGAGAGAACACAAACAACTTTTATCTAATATTAAAGACAAAGTAAAAAGAAACGAAGATTAGTGTATTAAGTGCTCTAATCTTCGTTTCTCAGTTTAAAATATTTATTTTTAATCAACTAAAATAAGTTTAATTAACTTAATGCTTTTTATCTTGATGTTGTTTCAAAGTTTTTCCTGCTTTTGATTTTGCCAGTTTACTACTCTTTTTTGAAACTAAGGTTTTCCCCGCTTTTCCAACTTTTCCACCGGTATGTTTTACCATATTCCATTCCTCCCTTATAATTTATTGATAATGTAATGATTTTTAATAAGCTATAATTCTTACAAATCTACCCAATTTGGTTATCTTTTCTAGACCTGAAGTCTTTAATTTTCATAACTACCTGTGATTCATTATTATTTTTGAAGAGAGTCTCGTTAACTCCGCAAACTCTAGCTAACATTGTATCAGTCAAATAGAGGTTGTACTCTTCAGCAAGTTTTATTGGTATCTCATGACCCTGTAAAACATTCTCATCGATTAGTAGATGAATTGATTGCTTAAAACTAACTGGAATAGTACGTTTTTTATCTAAATCAAATGGTTCTGGATTTCGCCATCCTCTGTAGTTCATTTGCTTATATAATTTAGTTTGTTGTTCTATATTTATAACATTTAAATCATATGCTCTTTTGATCATCGCAGCCATCGAAACATTCCAGACTTTTTTTAAATAATAGTATGTTTCAATGTTATTTATATCATTTCCTATTAAACTTTTTCGAAAAGCATTCTCAGGTAATAAAAAACATGAAGCAAATTTATTAGCTTGAGTTTCCATTTCCTTGTATTCTTCTTTATCTAGTTCTTGCGGATTGAGATTTTGATGTAAGACCCAGTGACCTATTTCATGAGCGATACTAAATTGTCGTCTGTAAAAAGAGCTACTTTCTCCAGTTGTAATTACAAAGTATTCATTATCGTTTATTTTATTCATGCTACTAAAAGCATCTATTTTTTCTTCATTATACTCTGAGTTTATCACTGAAAAACCCATTAACTCAGCAGTTTCAACAATATCTAGTATAGGATTCTCGTTTAGTAACATGTCTTGACGAACTTTTTTAGATACCAATTCTATATCATTTATATCCGAATATTCTTCCCTATTTTTCAATTTAGGAAATTCAATATATTGACTTAAAAAATCTCGAACAATAACTGTATATTTGATAGATATTTCAGCAGGTTGCTTAGATTTGAGAGTAGATGTTAGCCTTGATCGAAAAAATGTACCTTCTGTTTCATATTCAAACAAATCAAGTGTATAAAAAAACTCGCGAGGATATCCTAGTATGTCATGTAACTGAAGAGAATTTTCAAAATTCGGAGCTGTTTTTCCTGTTTCATATTTAGAAACTGACTGTTTAGTAATATCCAAACGCTCAGCTAACGATGTAATGGTCATTTTATTATAAAGACGAGCTTCTTTTAATCGTTTTCCATTAAATATCTTTTTCATTATTTTAACCTCTTCTATATGATCCTATAATTATGATTCTATATTCTTTTTAAACGAACAATATTTTTTTTCTGTTTTAAAGGAATACTGCTTTCGTTTTCTCCACTGTTTATTCCATCTGAATTGATATCAACCTGATAATTGCTATCTAGTAGATAGGTATAGTTTTTTTGCCAAATTAATTCTTGATTAGCGTTAAATGAAAGAGCCATAATGGAAGGAATAAACCCATCATCGAAAGAAAAAATAAACACATTGGAAGGAGTCAAATTATAAATACTTTTTGCCATCATTAGTAAATTTTCATCTTGCTCATAAATTTTATCGAAAAGTTCAAGTTGTTCAGTAAGAGGTGTCATTTCTTTTATAGTAGGATCAATTCCTAATAAATTAGCCAACTTAATGTAATGAGTCATATCATCATTTTTCATTATTTCATTTAATCTTTTCTTTTTGACAAAAATGTACAGTTGAGTACTTGAAAGATTATACAATATGACAAATTCCCAGCCTCTTTTGATTCTAATCGGTTTTAAAGAGTTGCTTGAGAGTTTAAGCAATTCATTATATCGTAAATCCCAATTTGCAGAACCTTTACTATTATCAACACCAGTACCATCTTCATTACCAATTGATTTTAAATGCAACTCTATTGATTCATCATCTTTCAACGTTAAGATAGAAGCTATGGTTTTAATTTTTTGTTCACTCATATCGATTGTTTTCACTATTTGATCTCCTATCTTGAAATGAACTATTATATAGTCTTATTTTAGACTTTTATATATTAAAAGTCAACCAAATTAAATTTATTCCTATATAAGTCACTTTTTAATATTTTTATTTTATTAAAACATATAACTTATAAAGAAAAACTTTTATGATAATACTAAAATATTCTACATTAAACATTTAAATTTCTAATGATTTCTAAAGTAATATCCAGAGATAATATAGAATTAAAACTTGTATTTTTCTTAATTTCCAACTATACCATCATCATTACTATTGCGCATATAGATGTAAAGCCAACGGTCTTTTGCAATTAGTATGGAGAATTCAGCATTTTTTCTTCTTTTATTATTACCATTCCGTCGCGACGATAAAGAGTTCGCATGGAACAATCAATCGGTATCTCTTTCCAGCCCACGATGACATCAGGAGTCCAGCCCTGTGCGACTTTCCCCTTAATGTAGGTTTGTTGTTCCGCTGGCAGGATAATTTTATGCCGTCCGCAACGTTTCTTGCTTTTCCTTGTATTTTTGATAGTATTCTAAGGCCGTGTGGCCTTTCTTTCAAGAAATTGATGACGTTTTATAAATGGTCATTCTAGAACGTTTTAAAAGGGTTGATAGGGTCATCACCGCGATATTTTGGTGGTGGTAAGCCTCTATCAAAACCAGTTCATCCGTAGTAAGATGGGTGTAGATCATTCGTGATCACTCCTATGTATTCTTGCAGAATTACATTTTGAGTGTATCATGAATGACCTTTTTATTTGTCTAGCTTAATTTTACAATCGGCGAAATATAAAATCATTTTAATTCTTTCTATATCTAGAGTAGGGACAAAAACAAGATATCTTTGCTATAATTAGGATTTAAGTGAGTATATTTTCATAAATAATTAACTCACGGTATTTCGATGCGCAACAAATACCAAAACAAGATTCGTCACCAAGAATACAGTTATCTTTATCTTATAGTTTTGAAGGTATGTTTGTTTTATATTGTTGCAGAATCAACTCTTTTTATAAGTAAGAATATAATCAGAATTAAGAATGTTCTAGCTAAGATAAGTAGAATCAAATTTTATTACTAATAAATAGGAGATGTGTTAGTTGAAAATAGGAATAGTACAAATTTCGGATATTCATAATAGAAATAATGATAATTTTCAGAAAGTAGAAGAATTAAAAAAAGTTCTCAACGCCCATTACCTTGTTCACTGCTACTCGATTTTTTTGGTTATTAATGGTGACATGGCATTTAGTGGAACCAAGCAAGAATATAGTGAAAGCGAATTCCAGGTACTAGAAATAAAAGAAGTTATTGAAAAAAAATTAAATAAAAACTGTGATGTATATTGCGTTCCAGGAAACCATGATTGTAACTTTAATAGGAATTCTAAAGGGAGAGAGCTACTAGTTGAGAAAATTCAAAATGGTTCTGATGAAATAAGTGACGAAATAGTGGAGGAAGTAATATTACAGGAAGAATACAATGATTTTGAGGACATCTTCAATAATGATTGGCAGCACTCCTCGTTAAATAAAAAAAACTATTTAGCTAAAAATATTAGTCATTTAGATAATGATGGAAATATTGTAGTAAATCTTAATTTGGTTAATACTGCATGGATTTCTGAGAAAATGGAAAATCCTGGAAAAATGATTTTCCCATGTGACTATACTAAGGATATTTTTACTTATGATAATAGCTGCCTTAATATTACTGTCATGCATCACCCTAGTAATTGGTTAAATCCAGATAACAAACGAGAGTTTGATAAGATAATCTTGAAGAATAGCGATATTCTTTTAACTGGCCATGAACATGGAGACGAAGAGAATAATTTGAATGGTATTCATATTTTCGAAGGCGGCGTTCTAAATGAAAGTATGAATCCCGATATAAGTAGTTTTCGAATTATGATTTATGATACTGATTCAAAAACTGTAAGTGTGACCGATTTCAGATGGAATAAATTTGAAAAAATATATTCTGAAGGGGGGGAAAATAAGGAATATGCTATCCTCGCAAAAGAGGATAATAGTAAAAAAAATATGTCCAATACTTTGACATTTAGTGAGGAACATACTTCATATATTAATAGTCTAGAAGATCCTTTTCACCATCCCTCAAAAGGCACAATATTTTTGAAAGATATTTTTGTATGGCCTAATTTTAAGAACAAAAAACTAGGATCCGATAAATTCTTAAGTATATCTGGTGAAACATTTAAAAAACGTCTCCTAGATAGTACTCCGAGTTATTGGCTGATTAATAGTCCTCGTAAATATGGGAAAACTACTCTAGCTAAATCCGTTACCCAGTATCTTTTACAGAATGGGTTTATACCATTTCTGTCTAATGGAAAGGGTATAAAAAAACGTCATATCCATAGCATAACTAAATTCTTAGAAGATGAAATAAATTCCCAATATACAGGACTAAGCTGGGATAGATTTATTCAGGAAGAACTTGAACTTAAATATTTAATTCTAGATAATTGGGACTCTATAGAAGTTAATGAATCGGGAAAAGAAAAATTACTCGAACAATTACAGCATTTCTTTGACATATTATAATTTTAACTTCTGATTCGAATGTTTCGTTAGAAGAGGTATTCAAAGCAAATGCAAATGCAGATGTAGTAAAGGGAATGGAAGAATTTAGACTAAGAAAAGTTAATAACAGTAACCAAGAAGCATTTATCGAGAACTGGATTAACGGAGAAAATGATTTTTATACAAAAAGAGAAGATTTTTCATTGAAAATGGAAGAATATACTCATGTATTAGATTCTGTTTTCAAGACTAATACAGTCCCTAAAGTTCCCCTCTATATAAATATTGTTCTTCAAGCCTTAGTAAACAATCAGGCTTATGATTTTAAATCAAAAGGTAGCGCCTATTTCTACGAGGTTCTTATAAAACAGACTCTATTGAATATCCAAACAAATCAGAGCTCTATTGCTACTTTAGATACCTACTTAAGTGAACTAAGCTTCAAAATGTTTACTATAGGTAAGGGAATTTCCTATAGTGAATGGGCTGAATTTCATGATATTCATTTAGAAAAATATGATATGAGAAAACAAGACTTTAAATTCGAAATAATAAAAAATGAATTAATGAAACATGAAATTTTTTCACTTACAGATGGCTTACATCATTTTAATCATGACTACTTATACTATTATTTCATTGCTCAACATTTTGTAGATAATATAGACGACAGTGAAGAAATAAAGAAAGAATTTAGTAGCATAATTCGTAATATTGATAATGATGAGAATACTGATATATTATGGTTCGTAACTCACTTTAGAAGGAATAACTATATTATCGACGAGTTAAAAGCTACTGCCCAGAGCTTACTAAAAGAAACAGTAGGTTTAACTTTAGATAGTGATATTACAGTTTTTAATAACTTGTGGGATAAAGTTCCCACTTTAATCTATGAAGAAGCACATTTCAAACAAAACCGGAGAAAAAGAAATGAAATACGCGATAAAGCAGAGGAAAATTATGATGACATTGATAAGCTTTCTAAAAAAGACGAGGAATATATAGATTATAGACAAAGTTCAGAAGTAATAGAATATATAAAAGCACGAAAATTAAGTGAAGCTTTGGGAAATATTCTAAAAAATTACTCAGGAAGTTTAACAAAAGATGTCAAAGAAGAACTGACTCATATTACACTTGATTTATCTTTAAAATCACATTCAGAGTTACTGAATCGTTTTAGTGAGAACACCGAACACCTTGTTAATCTCTTCTCAGAAATGCTTCTCCAATCAGGAAAACGAACAAAAGAAGATAGCATAAAAAAAAGTAAAGAATTTATTTACTCTTTTGTTATTGCATTATGCTTTAGTATGATAAAAACTTCAATTGATGAAATTAGCACTAAAAATCTATCAAAAGTATTCGAACGTATAATGAAGAATGACGAATCTACTACTGCTTTATCATTAATAAGTTTTGGAGTATTCCTGAACAATTATAATGTTGATGATGATTTAATTAGAGATATGAAAATGAAATACGATGAATTAGCGGACAATAGATTTTCACAAGCAACTTTAAGGATTTTAATAAATCAACAGCTCTTATAT
>NZ_CP090983.1:2192500-2398620 GCF_021513155.1 Jeotgalibaca sp. MA1X17-3 | reverse complement strand
ATACGGGAACTTGTATCTTTCTTCAATCTATTATAAAAGATTGAAGAAAAATAGAGAGCTGGATAAAGTCCCAGCTCCTCTTTCTTTTATTTTAAATGTTCAATGTAATTCCACTGATCCAACTTGAATTCATTTTGATTATAAATGAGGCGAGTGATACTTGTATTCTCCATTGGTGTCTGAGAACGGATTTCTTCTAATGGAAAACCTACTAACGATAAGATTGTTGCCGTTAAAGTAATACTGTGACCAACAAAAAGAATGTTTTTTTCAGGATTATTTTTCACATGGTACAGAATCGATTGAGTTCCCCGTAAAATTAAATCTGGATAAGTCTCCCCACCAAAAGAGGAAGGATCGTAAAGATGAGGCTCTTTTCTCAGTTGATGGAGTAATGTAGGATACTTCTCATGTAATTCGGAGATATCTTTTCCTTCCCACTCACCATATCCAAATTCTTTTAAAAGCACATCTTCTTCTAGAGAAAGACGGGAATCAAGTTGGCTGACAATAATCTGAGCCGTTTCTTTAGCCCGTAGCTGGGGACTAGCGACTACTTTTGATACAGAGGCATCCTTTAATGCCAAACCTGTTTTAATAGCATCTTTTCGGCTTTGTTCTAGTAAGGGAGAGTCAATATCTCCACCTTGCACACGATTAGCCGCATTCAACTCAGTTTGTCCGTGACGAACGAAATATAACTGTTGCATAAGAACCACCTTTGAAATTTTATTTTAATCTTATCATAAATCAATTTTTTTAATAAAATAGAGATGATGTACGGATTTTCTGTTTCTTAAGAGAAGATATTTCTGATCTAGCATTAACTTATATAAGGAAAATGACGAATAGCAATCTCTTATGATAAAAAAATCCACTTGAGCTCTACAATAGCTCAAGTGGATTTTTTAGATACAGTTTGTTGGGTCAACCTTTTGTTTCATTTTTAAAATCCGTTCTACTTGTTAGAATTATTCTTTTTATGATCGGCTTTATCTAATTCTTTCTTCGTATCTTCTACATTATCTTTTACAACATCTGCAGACTCTTTCGCCAATTGCTCCATTTGTTCTTTGTTTTCTTTAGCTGTTTCTTTTGCTTTATTTCCAACAGTTTGTGCAGTATCTTTTACGTTGTCGACAATTGTTTCACCTTTATCTGCTAAATCTTGTGAAGCATCTTTGGCACGATCTGCTGCCTCGTCTGCCTTACTCATTAACTCTTTACGCAATTCATCACCAGATTTAGGTGCAAATAACAAACCTAAACCTCCACCGATTACTAAACCTTTTAAGAAACTTGATACTCTACTCATTCTTTTTTCTCCTCTCCATACATAAATTTCTTTAATAAATCAAGAGACGCCAATGGACGAATACCCGAATATACAAACGTTTATCTCTATATGTAGTATAAGATATTTTTTGATGAAGTAAAAATGAAAACCCTTATATTTATTAAGAAGGCTAGGATAAAGAGGCTCTATTCATATTAAATTTTATTTTTTATTAAAAAACTTCGTAGCCTTTTTAAAAGGGCTACGAAGTTTTAATTTGTAACTTTAATTAATTTGTTCGTTGTAAACCATTTGATCTGCTTGTAAATCAATTACTTTCAAACGATTATTATTTTTCACAAAAATAGTTTTGTACATTTGGTTATCTCCATCACTGAAAAGGAATACACGTGTTCCTTGGTTATCCGTTACTAAATGACCATCATAATCGGATGGATTGAAAATATCTTGTGCATCTAGCTCTTCATATTCTGCATACTCAGAAACTTTTTCTGCGCCTTCTAGTTCAGAATCGGAGACATCTTCGAGGTCGGCATCCGTTGTTCCCTCATCTGCTTCAATCTCTTCTGATTCAACTACGGTAGCAGATTCTTCAACAATGGAAGATTCTGTCGACATGAATTCAGAAACAGCAGCTTCAGATGAAGTTGTTTCGTCCTCAGTAGTTGTGTCGGTTGCACAAGCACCTAACACGAAGCTTGCCATACTAATAAATAATAATTTTTTCATATATTGATTCCTCCATATTTTATATATATTTCTCTTATGTGAGTATTGTAAGGCAATCTAAGATGGAAGACAAAGAAAGTGAATGGAGCAAGTGAGGTAGTTGAATATTAAGCTGGTTTGTCCTACAATGAATGAACAGACAAAATTAAATAGCCTTGTTAGGTGAGGCTACTGTATAAGAGATATGCTGCTGCCCAGAAATGTCCAAAGACGCCAACGGGTTAACAGGGGTTTTCGAATTAAGGAAATTCTTAACGTAGCTGGGCTTTGCCTTATGCTGTACAGTGCTGAAACTCAATGAAGGGGTGCAAAATAGAACCATTTAAAGAGCTGCTACTAGTAGTTTCTTTGCACGCTCTTTGAGGTGTGCTTTTTTTGTGTTCAAAATTAAAACCTTAAGGGAGGTGGTTCAGATGGATTCCGTTCCGTCTTGTCGAACGATAAGAAATTTGCAAGACTTCGTACATACATTACAAAGAAAAACAGTAGAAGGTTATCCATTGAGCCTTCCTGAAAGGAATGATAATTTTGAAAAGAATTGATGACAGAAAAGATATATATTATGAAGGAGTCTACAAAGCAGCAAAAGAGAACAATCGGAAAAAATTCAGAAAATTATTTCTAAAGCTTCATACCAATGACCAAGTTGAGTTGTTCCACCTTCTTTATCCAGAAAACAGAAAAAAGGTAGAAAATTTTCTAGAACCTGGTGAGTTTGCTGATTTATTCGAATGGATGGATCCTGCTGATCAAACGGAAGCCTACGAAGCCTTTTCTGCTAAATTTATAGCCTATTTATTTCCTTATATGGAAATAGATAATGTAGTAGATTTTTTGTCCTATCGAGATGAAGAAGAAAAGCAAACTCTTTTAAATTTCTTAGATGCTGTAGAAAGAAGTAAAGTTGAAGAAATGCTTGCTTATGAACCAGAAACAGCAGGTTCGGTTATGAATAAAGGGTTTATTAGTGTCTTTTCTGAAAATACTTTGAAAGAAACAACCGAACTGGTTCGTACTTTCGCGAAAGAAACAGAAATGGTTTATTATATTTATGTAGTAGATACAGATAGTAAATTAGTTGGAATCTTATCGCTTCGTGATATGATTATTCATCCAGAAGATACGTTAGTTAAGGATGTTATGCTAACACAATTAGCTTTTGTGCGGATTGATGATGACCAAGAGGCAGTTGCTCGAATGATTCAAGATTATGATTTACTAGCAGTACCCGTTTTAAATGAAGACGACGTGATGTTTGGGATTGTAACAGTAGATGACGTAATGGATATCTTAGCAGAAGAAGTTACCGAAGACTTTAATGATTTTTCTGCTATTCGTAGAGCCAAAGAAAAAGTAGAACGAGGAGAAGAAAGTACCTGGCAAACTGCAAAAGTCCGAATGCCTTGGATTATTATTCTAATCTTTTTAGGAATGATCAGTGCCACATTAATTAGTTCTTTTGAAGATACTCTTAACCAAGTTGTTATTTTAGCAGCTTTTATTCCTGTTATAATGGACTCGGCTGGGAATGTTGGGACTCAATCCTTAGCGGTAGCCGTCCGAAATATTTCAATGGGTGAAGAACGAACACGTGAAGAATTTTGGAAAAATGTGTTAAAAGAATTAGGTGCAGGAATGATGATTGGATCTGCAGCTGGATTTGTATTAGCCCTGGGTGTTGGAATTTTTTATCAGAATATAGTTTTGGCGTTAATTATCGGATTCTCACTATTTATAACCTTGAGTTTATCAACAGTAGTGGGTTCTGTTATTCCAATTCTCATTAATAAATTAAAAATTGACCCCGCAATTGCTTCTGGTCCGTTTATTACGACCATTAATGATGCAATGGGATTATTGATTTACTTTAGTATCGCTACACAACTACTTCATCTCCTATAAAAAGTAAAAAACAACATCAAACCTAGATGTTGTTTTTTATGGTAGTCTCTTCGCTAATGAATATGGTAAAATATGGTTAATATTTTGAGAAGGAGAGACATAATGAAAGATAAAGAGGAAGTTTTCCGCCAGTTACAAAAATTTATGGCAGAACATAAAGAAGAATACTCTTCTGTAGATGAAGCAGTAGAAGCTTTTTTCGTCAAAATGTGGAAAAAAATAAAAATGTCATTCCTGCACGTTTCCCTAGCGAAAATAAAACCGCTCATTTATTTGAAAAGCTACCTTTTGCGGAGTCAGAAAATGAATACCAAAGCCTTATTAAAGCAATCTTAAAAGAAGAACCAGATAATTTACAGGCACGTCTAATGGCTTTAGAAGAGAACTCTCCTTTATTTTTGAAAAATTTAGAAAAGGTTCTTCAGGATGCAGAAGAATCACTAAAAAAACAAGGATTGATGGGAAAAGATTCCATAGGATCCTATTGGCTTATTCTAGAAACGCGTCCTTTTATTTTAGCAAAGTATGAATTAGTCCATGCATACGAAGAAAGACGAATGAAACGAAAAGCAGTTGAACAATTAGAAGAGATTTTATATCTAAATGAAATGGATAATTTAGGTGGTCGTTATGACTTGATGGCTTTGTATTGTGAATTGGAAGAAAAAGAAAAAGCACTCTCGTTGTATAACCGATACGAAGAGTCGAATGCGTTAATGTTGCTACCATTGATTGTTCTTTCCATTAAATTGGATGATGAATTAAGTGCAAAACGCTATTATAAAATCCTTCAAGAATCCAATAAAAACTGCCGGAAAGTATTCGGTAAAAAAGAATTAGATATTCAAAAGTGGGAAGAAACAGTAGATGACGAACAATATAGTCCTGGAAGCGTGGAAGAAATTTATATGGCAATTGATAAACTGGAAGATGATTTCTTATTGCTAACCGCAGAGGACTACTATTATAATTGGTTAAATCAGCATTTACAGAAACCTAAAAAAACCTCGAAAAAGAAATAAATTGTAAAGGAGAGACTATTTCTAGTTTCTTCTTTTTTTAATGATTGTACAAAGAAGAGAGCATAAGGTAGTATAGATGTTTTATCGGAAAAAGATAGGAAGTGTAAAAAATTATGACAAGTAAAATGGATAAGTATGAAAAGCGGAAAAAGATCATTTTTTATATTGTACTGACACTTTTAGTTATTTCTTTAATTTATTCTGTAATCATGTTTATTTTAGCGCCTAGTGGAGTGGCTACGATTCAAGGTGAACGAGTAAAAAGTGATTATGTCTTGATGGTGTTACAATGTTTAGTTGGTACCATTGTTATTTTTCTACCAAAAGAAGTAGAGAATCGCTTTCAAATACATATTCCCAATGGGATTGAAATTATGTATTTTATCTTTTTATTTTGTGCGATTTATCTAGGAGAAGTTCGTGATTTTTATTATCGAATTCCTTATTGGGACGTTATTCTTCATGGATTTAGCGCAATGATGTTAGGTGCATTAGGATTTACTCTGGTTGATTATTTAAATGACACTGAAAAATTAAATTTAAAATTGAGTCCTTTCTTTGTATCATTCTTTGCTTTTTGTTTTTCAATTACAGCCGGTGTAGTTTGGGAAATATACGAATTTTTAGCAGATGGTTTTCTGGGAACGAATATGCAAAAGTTTATTACTGCAAAAGGAGAGGTTCTCATTGGGAGAGCAGCCTTGGGAGACACGATGAAAGATATTATTGTGGACACGTTAGGAACGTTAGTAATTGTAATCATTGGGTATATAACCTTACGAAAAAGACAAGAAAATCATAAAAAAGAAAAAAACGCTTCTTCATAAGCCTTATTTAAGTAAGTTTATTTTTCTTACCTCTCTTTAAAATAATTCTAGAAGATTTAATAAAATATAATTTTCCTATTTACAAAGTTGAAAGCAAAGTAAGGAGCCATATAAATGGGATCATGGATTACGAACCTATTACAGATGGCGAATAAGTTAAAATACCTATGGGAAGTTCTTTTGTAGAGAACTTTCCATAGTACTCTTTAATTTCGAGATTTCTTAAAAAATGAACTTTAATTTTTTTATATCAAAAATGAATATTTCGATATTCTTGAGGTGTGTACCCAGTCATTTCTTTAAATACTTTGGCAAAATATCTAGGGTTATTGTATCCGACCATTTCTGAAATTTGATAAATTTTTAGGTTTTCATCACTAAATAAAAGTTTTGCTTTTTTAATTCGTAAATTTGTTAAATAATCTATAAAATTTATACCCACTTTATTTTTAAATAAGCGACTTAAATAAACAGGACTGATATAGAAGTTTTTTGAAAGAGTGTTCAACGTTAAGTGCTCAGAATAGTGGAGTTGAATATAATTTTCAATTTGAGCAATCAATTCAATCGATTGACTAGGTACTTCTAATTTGGCTTTTTTTAAGATTTCATCAAAATATTGAATTACATATTGTTCTATTTTAAATATATTTATTTCATCGTGAATATAAATCAGTATCTCACTAAGATTTGTATGGCGCTCCGTCTCAGAAAATGAATAAGATTGAACGGGTGTATCCATTTCTAATACTAACTCTGTACAAAAACGTTGAATATTCAATAAAGGATTGGATTCATTTTGTTGAATAAGAAATAGAAAATTTTTGAAGGTCGGGATTAATTGTGAATGGTTTTCAGATAGTAAGAGTTGAATGAGTGATTGAATATATTTTTGATTATGGTTATTTTCTTCACTATAAATATCTTTTATATTATCGTAACTGATGATCCCGCTAGAATTACGAGCGTTTTGATAGCGAGCAGCTTTACCAGCTTCTGAAGACGCTTTATACACTCCCTTATACCCTGAATGTTGCTTGGAAATTCCAATAGCAATTTTTACCGTAACGATTAGCGATTGGAATAAACCTAATAAATCCGAATACAAATAATCAGGGGTAATCGTGGACTCTATAATAATTAATAATTCATGTTCTCTTAATGGAATGATCCAACAAGGTGAGTATTTTTCTTCAAGTAAAGCAGATAACGTAGTTCCTGTTGAATTGGTATTAATATTTTGTCCGATTACTCTTATAGCAATAATGGGAATAGCTATATTTAAGCAAGTCTTTACTTTTTCTGAATCATATGGCAATCCATTGACTAAATTCATGATAGTCGTTTGTGCCATAATTTTATAAAAATCAGAATCATTGATTATTTTTTCTTGATCTAACATTTTCTTAGTTTTTTCTAATACTTCATCCAACTCGTTAAAGTTAATAGGCTTATTTAAATAATCAATAGCCCCTAAACGAATGGCTTGTTGTGCATAGGAAAAATTTTGATAACTTGATAATATGATTGATTTTATTTGTGGAAAATCTTTTTCTACTAATTCAATTAATTCTAAACCATTTTGAATAGGCATTTGTATATCTGTAATTACTAAATCAACCATTTTTTCTTCCAGTACCATTAAAGCTTGATTAACACTAGTAACTGCCTCTACTACTTGGAAACCAGCTTTTTTCCAGTCTACAAAACGAATAAGTCCTTCTAAGACGATATCTTCATCGTCTACTAATAGAATTTTATACATGATTTAGATTTCCTTCCTCATTGGACATAGTTGTTGGAATGATTAAAGTGACACTTGTCCCAATACCTAACTTACTTTCAATATTAATTTGGTACTGATCTCCATAGAAAAGTTTAAAGCGTTGATTAATATTTTGTATACCAATATTTTCTTTATTTATTTTAGGATCAAGTAATGAATCTTGAATGCTTTTTAATCTTTCTTGATTCATTCCCAGTCCATTATCTGTTATGGAAATAAATAGCTTTTCTTTTTTGTGGAGAGAAATATCAATCCAAATGCTATGGTCTTTACTTATTTTTTCAGGAAAAGCATGTTTAAGTGAGTTTTCAATAATAGGTTGCAAAGATAAGACTGGTAGATAAAATTGTGTTGGATTCACTGTAGAATTTTGATAAAGGTTTATTTTATTTTTGAATCTAAAGTTGATAATATCTACATAAGAGGTTGCATATGATAAGCTTTCACTTAACATCTCACCATGAGAGTTAATATTGGTCATCATCCGCAAAAGTTGACAAAATTTTTCGATCATATTCGCAGCATCACTTTTTCCATTTGTTTCATACAAGCACTGCCACCTAATAATATCTAATGTATTGTATAAAAAATGAGGGCTGATTTGCATTTGTAGGACATTTAATTGAGCATTCTTTTCACTTAACTCTAGATTTTTTTGATTAATTTCGGAAATATAAACTTGCTCAATAAGTTCTTGCATATCGAGAACCATTTTATCAAATTGAACACATAAATCACCTACCTCATCTTGGCTCTTTGATTTATAGGTTGCTGAAAAGTCACCTTCACTAACACGTTGCATTGCTCTAATTAATTTTTTGATTGGATTGGAGACACTTGTTGCGGTTAGATAGAAAAGAATAATTCCAATAATCAGAACAAAAATCAGGATAATCGTATTTCTATACCCAATTGATTTGACATTTTCCAAGACGGAATCTTTATAAGTGAGATTAACGATGTGTAAAGGAAAGGCTGAATTTCCACTGTAACTAGCTATAATTTCTTTGTTATGAACATCCAGAAGAGTAAAGCCTTGATGATTTATAAAAATTTGCGAAAGCAAACCTTTTCTCATTTCAGGAAAAGCAGGTCCTGAAGACTGAGCATGGATTCCCTCAACTAATCCATTTTCCCCAACAATATATGTATTTCCTCCATCTTGATTAGAATATTCCTCCATCATATTTGAAAAATATGATGGATAAATACAACAAACTAAAACTCCAAGAGGTGTTTTAGTACTAGGTTCGAATAATTGATAACTTAAAACCACACTCCCAATTAACCCCACAAAATCACTCCTCTTTTCAAAAAAAAGCTGAGAGGTTTCATTTGTTCCATCTATCCAAGTAGGGTAACCATTCCCTTTAATTGTTTCTTTGTAGATGTTACTACTGTAAAAAGCAGATAAATCTTTTACGAGTACAGTAGAAGAAATGCCATCATATCTCGCCACACTATACTGTCTATCGTTCGTAATCAAAATTAAAGATTTAATTCCAGAACTATTATTTTGAATCGTAGCTAGTTGTTGTTTTACTAATTGAGTATTTGTTTCTATGTTGGAAGAGGTCTGCTCAATAGCCAAATTTTCCTTAAGAGCAGTCAATAAAGAATCATTTTGAGTGATTTTGGTCATGTTCGTTTCAAAACGAGAGGCTTCTTGTTCGAGTTTAAACTGAGCATTTCTTGTAAGCATAGAAAGATAATTACGATTACTTTGCTCGATCTCTTTTGCGTAACTATTTTGATTAAATAAAGTTATGAAAATGGTGGGTATAATAATTAGTGAACAAAAAACAAGTAAAAGTCTTGAAAATATATGAACTTTTCTTAGTTTTTTTATTAAACTTTTTACAACTTTAGATTGAGCTATCTTATTTCTCATCTTACTTCCTCGCAATTTCATCATTATTTTTATTGAAGTTATTATAAGAATGATCTTATCTGAAGATGAATGTAGACTTCCAGATAAATGACACATTTTTGGAAAGCGTTACCAAAAGTCTGCATACATTATGTTTTTATCTCGAACCTATTAATCATTTTATCATATAAAAAAGAAATCTGTGTCCTTTAAAAATAAGGATACAGATTTCTTTAAATTTTTGTTGAAATTTATTTTTATATTGATATATAAAATCTTATTCTACTTTATTTAATTCGTTGAAAGACTCTAAAACTTCTTTTTCAGCTAATTCTTGTGCTTCTCTAAATTCTTTTTCAGGATCTGCATTTGGATCAGCTAATATTTTTTGAACGGCGCGATCAACATAAGAAGCAAAATCAGCTTTTCCATAAAATTCAAATCGACCAATGTCATTAGCTTCTTCTAAAACTTGATCGTATTCCTCAGGGAAATCACCAAAATCAGAGGCACTCATATCTGTTCTTCCTAAAATAATTGGGGCGAGTGCTCCTTTACCAGCAACATTTTCATAGAAAGCAGTTCGTTGTTCATTACTCATAAACCAACTGATATATTCCCAAGCAGCATCTTTTTTGGCTTGACTTGTTTTAGCATTAATCAAGTAACCGCTACCACCAATGGCAGTTACAGGTTCACCAGAGGAACCCACTGGCGGAATGATTAAACCAATATCATCTATATCCATTCCTTGGTTTGCCACATCTTTGATCCAATCGGTTGCAAAAGGCATCATCGCAATTTTATCTTGGCTAAATTGAGTCAGCAAATCACCAAATTTTAGTGTACGATCACTTTGCAATACTTTACTGGAAGCAAGCTCTTGATAGTATTCAGCAGCTTCAATCACTGCAGGATCTGTAAAGGTTAATTCGATTGTGCCATCTTCATTTTCTTGAGTTAAGTCTCCACCTGCTTGCCATACATAGTACTGGAAGAACCATTCGGTCCATTCAGCAGTCAAGGTAGCATATCCAGCAATTTGTTTTTCGGGATCATTTATTTTTTTAGCAATTTCTAAGGCTTCATCCCAATTGGCTGGGGGATTCTCAATTCCAGCTTCTTTAAATAGTTTTTTATTATAACCAAATAACATAGGTGATATTTCATTTGGTAAAGTATACATATTCCCATCTTTAGTAAACATGTCTAAATACGTTTCATTGAATTGACCCGATTCATCCCAGGAATCCATATATCCGTTTAAAGGTTCCACTACTCCTGCAGCGATAAACTTATCTATCATTGTAAATGAGGCTTCAATAAAGTCTGGTGCCGTTCCTGAAGAAACCGCTTGATAAAAATCATTTCCTGGATCGCCTTCTTTTACAACTTTGTTTAATTTAATCCATGGATACTCCTTTAGAAAAGCTTGTTCTTGTTCTTCTCTAAATTCATCAGCACCTCGACTTACTTCCCAAACAGTTAACTCGACAGTTTCTTGTTCCCCTCCACTGACATTTGCTGAAGAATCTGTTTGGGAGTCCCCAGAAGTTTCATTCCCACATCCTGCTAGTACAGTTGCTATGATACTAAAACTGGTTAATAAAGAGATGAAGCGTTTCTTTTTCATAATATTTTTTCCTCCTCATAATTATTTCTGTTAATACAATACAAGTATAGGGTAGAAATAAATTGATGTAAACGTTACATTATCAACTCTTATAGGCAAAAAAATCAACGTTTACTAATTTTAATAGAAAAATGATAAAAATGTTGAGTTTTTTAGTTGATAATGTGTATCTGAATTTTCTGAATTATTTGTTACCATGAGTACACAGAAAGGATGTTTTATTAATGAAAAAAAGCTACCAAAGTTATTTTTGGCGACAAAAAATGACACCTTGGCTTATTCTCTTGGTTCCAGTTATTTTTACTTTATGGTTAAAATATTACCCAATATTAAAAGCATTCTATATTTCTTTTTTTGATTATGATCCGATTAATCAACCTGGTAATTTTGTTGGGTTGAGTAACTATCAAAATATGCTTCATACACAACATTATTGGCAATCATGGATGAACACCGCTGTATTTTTACTTTTACAGATTTCCATGACCTTTTTTATTCCGATTATTCAAGCTTTATTTTTAAATGAATTAACAAGATTTAAAGGTGTTTTGTCCACTCTTTATGTCTTACCTATATTAATTCCTACTACCGTAAATGTGATAATCTGGAGATGGGTTTGGCACCCAGATTATGGTATAGCTAACCAATTAATGAAGTTGTTAGGGTTAGGAACTCAAACATGGCTAAGTGATCCTAATTTAGTTAAATTTTGTATTATTTTTCCTGGTGTGATTGGTGGAGGAGTAGGTGTGTTATTGTACCTTTCTGCTATTCAAGGAATATCCACTGATATTTTTGAATCAGCCTCTCTAGACGGTTGCACAGCATGGAAAAAGATTTGGTATATAATCTTGCCTAATATACGCTTTATTATATTCATTCAACTCATTATTGCTGTATCAGCATCGATTCAATTATTAGATGCTCCATACATGTTTGCAGCAGGTGGTCCAAGTGGTGCTTCGACTACTCAAGGAATTTATATCTATAATACATTCAATAATGATTATAACTATGGGCGAGGGTCTGCTGCTTCAGTAATATTGATGCTAGTCACATTGACTGTAACGGCTATTCAAATGCGTTTTGAAAATACAGAAAAGGGGTAAAGAAATGAAAAAAATAAAGCCATCTTTAGGTGATCAATCTTTAAGAATTGTAGCGATTATTATTACTACGTTATCGGTGCTCTTTATATTATTTCCATTCGCCCTAACAATTAGTAATTCTATGAAAGACAATTCTAAAATTTACGACACACCACCTAAGTTAATACCAGATGCTGCTCAATCATTAGATGTAGTTTTAGACTACACTCAGCTAGAGTCACCTGATTCTTTAGAAGAAATGATTCAAAAAGACTTAGTTAGTATTATGTTTGGTGCTTATACAAAGTTAAATCGTGAATCAATTTTTGAAATTAATTTTTTTGGAGTGAAAGAAGGAAAAACCATTTTTCACTCTCGTGCTCATCAAGTAGAGCTTCAACTTGAAAAGGATTATGGTATTTATGAAGGAACCGTTATTAATAAAGATACTTTATTACATAAAGATCGAGCAGAGCGAACTGCAACTAAAATTGGTTACGAATTTAATGAAGATGGTTTAGAAAAACAAGTTGCTCCAACAATTAGCCAACTAGATATTCAAGAAAAGATTATTGGTTTTACAGAAGAAAAATTACCGATTGTAGGGCAACTTAGTATTTCGAGTCTGACAAAGAAAAATTCTTTGCTACTAGAAAGTTTCGTACACTATATGAAATTACCACAGTATGTCTACGGTAATAATGAAAAAATTGCTAAATATGGCTTCATGACCTTTGTTTTCAATACAGTTTTAGTAATTAGTTTTGCAATTATCTCTCAAGTATTATTGTGCTCGATTTGTGCTTTTGTCATTAGCCATCTTCTTAGTCCTAAGGCAGCCAGATGGACTTTACTTTTCTTCCTTGGTGCAATGATGGTTCCATTCGTTAGTATCATGGTACCCCAGCTAATCATGTACCGAGAGATGGGAGCGTATAATAATTATGCAGGATTATTATTACCATTCTTGTATCCATTTGGTTTTTATATCTACTTATTTAAAGGCTTTTTTGATCGTATTCCTGGTTCTTTCTTTGAAGCTGCTCGTTTAGATGGTGCTTCCAACTTCTTTTTGTTTACAAAAATATGTATGCCTCTCTCAAAACCCATCATTTCGATGATTGCTTTACAGACTTTTTTAGGAAATTGGAATGATTTTTTTGGGCTTGGATGGTTACCGAACGTCAAGATTTATGGACGCTAAATGTGGCTCTTTACAGCCTGTCTAATAATACAAGTACGAAACAGAATACTTTAATGGGGATTGCTCTCGTCACAATTCTACCTGTTATCATTGTGACCTTACTCTTCTCTAAACAATTAAAGGCTAATATCATGTCCTCTGGTGTGAAAGGATGATGATTAATGAATCACTTTAATCACAATAGCATCATCATTGATTTACCAACAGGTGTCGGTCAAATTGTCGATATTACTGAATGGGGAGCAAAAGCTGAAAATGGATTTTGTAATACTTTAGCGATAGAGCGGGCTATTGCTTACTGTAAAGATAAGCCTGAAGTAACACTTTTAATACCTAAAGGAGTATACCATTTCTATCAAACGGACTTAACTTACTTTATTGGTTTGCATCATTTAAGTGATTTTACCATTGAAGGTTCTGGTAGTGAATTTATTTTTCATCAAGCAAAAGACTTTCTTGATATCAAATTCAGCAAACGCCTCATGATAAAGAATCTTATATTAGATTGGGATTGGAACGCGGGCGCTTTAGCTAGTGTTGGTGTCATTAAAGAAGTGGGAAATAAAGGCTCTTATCTAGATATTCAATTTCCCGGATATGATGTCATCGATTCTAATATGGACATTCGTATTGTAGGGCCGTTTGATCCTAAGCGCTATACTCCTGGAGCTGAAGGAGGAATTGAATTTCGGCCTTACGAAAATCAACATACCAAAGCTACTTCTGATGCAGAGAGTAATAAAGAAATGACTGCACTTGTACGAGAGTTAGATAATATTTTGTCAAAAAGAATAGAACGTGTAAATGATAATACACTAAGAATGTTTCCTCAAGATTCGTCTTGGGCTGTTAATCATTTTCATGAAGGAGATTGCTATAATTTTCGTCATTTTGAGTACGATTGTGAAGCAATCAGAACGACTAAAAGTTCTCATATTACCTTTGAACGTGTAACGATATACGGCTGTCCCGGTGGTGGTTTTTTAAATGTTGGTTCCGTACATCATTTGCATTTTAGTCATTGTAAAATTCAGCCACGACCAGGAACGTTCCGAAGCATTTCGGTATCAGTCGATTGTTTACATGTAGGTAATTCAAAAGGCTACATTATAATTGAAGATTGTGATTTTTCAGGCGCGGGAGATGATTGCGTTAACCTCCATGATAACTCGAGTATGGGTATTACTAAAATAAATGATGATACAATTCTGTTGGAACGCGTTAATGAGGATAAACTACAATTTGAAATTGGTGGTTCCATTGAGATTAGGATGCCCGACTTGTCTCCAAGTGGTTATTCGTCAAGAATCACTAAGGTTCAGTATTTTCCTGAAAAAAACAATTGCCAACTACAGTTAGCTTTGCCACTTCCTAGCAACCTAGTAGAGGATTGCATCGTTTTTAATCGAAGTTATGGGACTGACTATTATATTATCCGTAACTGTCGCTTTACAAATAACCGGGCACGGGGGTTATTGTTACAAGGAAGCCATGGTATTGTAGAAAATAATACTTTTGAAAATATTCAAGGTGCAGCAATCCAAATAGAGACCGGTAGTGAAAGCAGATGGAGTGAAGGACAAGGAGTAACAGATCTATTAATTCAACATAATATCATTCGTCACTGTGATTTAAATGCATGGCAAATGGCAGTAATTTATATGGGTGTTTATTTACCAAAAGGAAGAACGACTTATCCAATTTTTAAAGATATTGAGATTGCCCATAACACGATTGTTGACTTTCCTCGCCTTGCTTGTTTCTTGTCATCCTGTGAAAATGTTTGGGTTCATGATAATGCGCTAATAAATGGGGGACAACGTGATTATAGCTGTGCCGACTATGGCTCTAGTACAATGGAATTACCTATTTACAATGAAAAATATGAAGGAGTCATTCAATTTTCGCACAGTAAGAACTGCTTAGCCGAAAATAATAATATTTTCAATACCATGTTGAACTAAAAAAATAACAAGCAAAGGACAAAGTGAAGATGAATCATGAAGCCCATATTTATTATGAAGAAGAAGAGCAAACGTTTCACCTCCAAAATAATTTCTTTAGTTATATTTTTAAAGTAGATTTTAATGGTAAATTAATTCAACTTTACTATGGTAAAAAAGTTACTCATCGGTCAAGTTTTAATTATTTATTGGAAGAATCAAGCCGACCAATGTCGCCAGTTTTAAGTGAACAGCATCCTTTCTACTCTTATGATAATTTGAAACAGGAATTACCTGAATATGGTCGGTCAGATTTTAGAAAAGCTGGCATAAAGGTACTTCAAGAAAATGGTTCAGAGATAACCGACTTAACTTACCAGAGTCATCGTATTTTTCAGGGGAAGAATCTCTTAGAAGGATTGCCTGCAAGCTATGCTGAAAACATAGATGAATGCGTAAGTCTCGCGATTACCTTAAAGGACGAGCTTTTGCAGTTAGAAGTAATATTAAATTATACTGTGTTCGCTGATCACAGTGCACTTGCTCGAAGTACATGTATAGTAAACCACGGACAAAAAGAGCTACTATTGACGCGGTTGATGAGTCTTAATTTGGACTTACCAGATAAAGAGTACGATTGGATGCAGTTATCAGGTGCATGGGGGAGAGAGCGTCATCTCGTTACGAAAGCTTTAGATTATGGTGTAGTAGAAGTTAGTTCTAATCGCGGACATAGTAGCCATAACCACAATCCCTTCGTTACATTGAAAAGAAAGACAACAACAGAATTCAGGGTGAAGCGATTGGTGCTATGTTCGTTTACTCTGGTAATTTTTTGATACAAGCTGAGGTAGATGCCTATGATGTTACGAGATTACAAATAGGTATGAACCCAGAGTCGTTTTCATGGTTGCTAGAACCAGGTCAATCCTTTCAAAGTCCAGAGGTATTACTAGTATATTCGAATAAAGGGCTCAATCAGATGAGTCAAACGTACCATAATCTATTGAATAGTAGAGTTGTTCAAGGAAAATGGCGACATAAACCCAGACCTATTGTCTTAAATAATTGGGAAGCAACTTATTTTGACTTCAATGAGGAAAAGTTACTTTCTATTGTCGAAAAAGGCAAGAAAGCAGGAGTTGAATTATTTGTTCTTGATGATGGTTGGTTTGGTCAACGAAACAATGATTATACCGGCCTAGGAGATTGGGTAGAAAATAAAGAAAAACTTCCTGACGGATTAAATGGGCTAGCTAAAAAAGTTAATGATTTAGGAATGGCATTTGGTTTATGGATTGAACCCGAGATGATTAATAAGGATTCTGATTTATACCGCAACCATCCTGAGTGGTTATTGCATACGCCAGGACGTATGGCTAGCCCTGGACGTCAACAGTATGTATTAAACTTTGCCAATGAAGAAGTTGTTACCTATCTATTTAATAAAATTTCTAACCTTTTGTCTTCAGCCAATATTACTTATATTAAATGGGATATGAACCGTAGTATCTCTGAAGCCTTTGATGCGAGCCGTAGTAGCAAGCAACAAGGTGAAGTTCATCACCGTTATATTTTAGGTGTGTATCAGTTGTATGAACAACTTATTAATAGGTTTCCAGAAGTGTTATTCGAGTCCTGTGCTTCTGGTGGGGGTCGTTTTGACGCAGGGATGCTTTATTACGCACCTCAGGCTTGGGCTAGCGACAATAGCGATGCCATTGATCGTTTGAGTATTCAATATGGAACAAGTCTCGCTTATCCGCTATCTTCAATCGGTGCCCATGTGTCTATTGTGCCAAATCATCAAGTTAATCGCGTAACCTCTCTTAAAACAAGAGGGAATGTAGCATATTTTGGGGCATTTGGTTATGAGTTAGACTTAAACCGTTTATCAACGGAAGAATTTACTGAAGTAAAAAAACAAATTACTTTTATAAAGGAATATCGTGAATTATTGCAATATGGAAATTTTTATCGTTTAGCTTCTCCTTTTGAAGGAAATATTATTAGTTGGATGGTTGTTTCAAAAGATAAAAAACAAACAATCGTTGGTTACTATAAAAAATTAAACGAAGTCAACGTTTCATTTAAACGTGTCCGATTATTAGGACTAGAGCCAACTATAAACTATCAATTAAAAGGGACGAGTCAAAAATTCCATGGGGATGAATTGATGAATATTGGGTTATTAACAACAGATGCCTCATCTGGGCAATTTCAAGCCTCTTTAGGATTTGGTGAATCGGTTGATTTTGATTCAAGGATATTCATCTTAGAGGCTGTAGATTAAAAAAACTATCAACATTAGAAATTTAACCTGAAAGGGTTATGGGGTATGAAAAAGGAGTGGTTTTTGGTGCTTACAGATAAAGAAACGTTAGAAATGGTTGTGTTAAGCTCATTAGATAAGGTATTTGATGAGGGCCCCAGTGATGGGAATCAAATTTCTGAAGGAATGGCATTAATTGACGAAAAGTTTTCTTTCCAAGTAGCGTTTAAAGGAAGTGAAAAGCTAAATTTTAAGATAGAATCAAACACTCTAACAGAAGTGAATATATTTAAAGTTGGGCAGGTTATGTCGCATTTACCAGTCAACGAAGGACATGATGAAGATATTCTAAAAGGGATTCCTGGACTTTTTCCGGATGTTCTCTATCCTGTCACGCTACCGACTGAAGTGAATGGTACAGCGGGCCAATGGCATAGTTTTTGGATTGAAATATCGGCCGATAGTGAATTGGTTGGTAATCATGAAGTGGATTTAATTGTCGAAGGACTTCCTGCCAAGAAGTTAAAAAGATATTTACATTAACAGTCCTACCTTTGCAACTACCACCTCAAAAGTTAATTCATACAGAATGGTTTCATACAGATGGAATGATTAGTTATTATGGAGTAGAAGTTTTTAGCGAAGATTACTGGGAGTGGGTAGAAAAATATTTAGTGATGGCCGTAGAACATGGTGTAAATATGATTTTAACACCAATTGTGACACCACCATTAGATACTGAAATAGGTGGAGAACGTCCTACAGTTCAGTTAGTGGGGATTAAAAAAATGGGAATTTATTTACATTTGACTTTACGCAACTAAATCGTTGGTCTAAATTATGCCGCAAAGTTGGGATTAAATATTTAGAGATGGCTCATTTATATACCCAATGGGGAGCTAAAGCTGCACCTAAAATAATGGTAGAAATTGATGGTGAAGAAGAACAATTATTTGGTTGGGAAACGGATGCGAGTGGGAGTGCTTACCGTGAATTTTTAAAACAATTTATACCTCATTTGATTAATTGGATAGAAGAAAATGATTGGAAAGACCAAACGTTTTTCCATACTTCTGATGAACCCACTATGGAAAATATCACCTCTTATGCGCAAGCAAGTCAGTTCTTGAGACAATTGATTGGTGATATACCCGTTATTGATGCTTTATCCGATTATGATTTCTACCAAGAAAATTTAGTTGATATTCCAATACCCGCTAGTGACCATATTGAACCATTTATTGAAAATAAGATAAGGCCACTATGGGTCTATTACTGTGTATCACAAAATAAAAAAGTATCAAATCGCTTCTTTGATATGCCTTCCTATCGCAATCGGATTATAGGCTATCAGTTGTATAAATATGATATCCAAGGCTTCCTACATTGGGGCTACAATTTTTATTTCACACAATTTTCAAAGCAAGCAGTGGATCCTTTTACTGAGACAGATGCCGGAGGAAACTTTTCGTCAGGAGATTCGTTTCTTGTTTATCCGGGTAAAGATCAGCCACTACCTTCTATTCGTTTAAAAGTATTCAATGAAGCTTTGCAAGATTTAAGAGTCTTACACTTATTAGAGTCCTATATAGGAAAAGAAGCAGTAATAGAACTTCTTGAAAAGAATATTGAGCCGTTAACGTTTTCGAATTACCCTAGAAATAGCCAATGGCAATTAAAAATAAAAAGAGTTGTTTATGATCGATTACAATTTTATATTCCAAAATAAAATGAATTTTCTATTAAGAATATGTTTATAAATAGGTGTTTACATCTATTATAAAGGTAATTCATCCTTATTCATCACTTAGATAAGTAGTACCTTATTTCCTTTACAGAAAGGAGATAGGGTACTACTTTATTTCATAAACCCTTCCTATAAATATTATTTTTTGAACAAGAACTCTGTTTCAATGAAAGCTTAATGGAAGTCTGCTAAAGTAAAGATACTTAATAAAAGAAGATTCCCTTATTAAGCAAGGTATTAATGTTCATAGGCTATTTGGTGATTGATATTCCGTATGTTTTTCTTTTGGCAGTTATTGCTCTTGTACAAATTTAATTCCCTTTGTAAGACCTATCATTGGTACTATTCCAGCAATTATTGTGGCTTTAACTATTTGAAGTGGAGAAGCCAGAACTAACTGTTTCTGTATTTCCATCATCAATATTTTTTTTGAAATCATCACTGATACTCTTATTTCTTCCTCGAATGTCTAAATAATCACAACCGTTAAGAATATAGAAGAGTTTAAGCAGGAAACAACGGTAGTAATTGAATAGATAACAGGCTGTAAAACCACAAAACACCTTTCTTACGCTCATAAGTACTACTTGAACGTAAGAAAGATGTTTTATGCTGAAGGACTCTAGCGTCCTATCAATTTCTTTATTAACTTGTAAAGTTATCGAAGTATCCTTGAATATGAACGATAGGAGTTCCTTTATCGCCACTTCCAGAAGTTAAATCAGAAAGACTACCAATTAAATCGGTTAGTTTTCGAGGAGTCGTTCCTTGTGCTTCCATCGTACCAACTAGATCGGCGCCTTTATTTTCAATGTAATCAGAGATAGCAGCTTTTAAGTCGTCTCCCTTTAATTCAGAGAAATTATTATCAGCTAAATATTTCAATTTCACTTCACTAGGTGTTCCATCTAAGCCCTCTGTGTAAGCAGGAGAAACAACTGGATCAGCAAGTTCCCATATTTTTCCAACTGGATCTTTAAAAGCTCCGTCTCCATAAATCATGACTTCAACGTCTTTTCCAGTTTTTTCCTTTAAGACTCTTTGAATTTCGTCCACAACAGGTTGGCTGTTGCGAGGGAAAAGTTTTACGCTTTCTTCTGTTGCTTTGTTGGATCCCAACAAACCAAATTTCTCATTATAGCCACTACCATTTATTGGTTTTGCTAAGATTTCATCTAAACTAAATACTTTTTCAGCACCATTTGCAAGAAGAATTCTCTTTGTTCTAAAACGAGAATGGATGTCACAAGTGAGCACATTTTTTGTATAGTCTAAAATCGATTGAGGATTGTTTGAGAAAATCACTTCACATTCCACACCATATTGTTCAACTAGTGATTTGTAATATTCTATATAGTCTACACCGGTAAAAGTATGTTTGATGTAACCAAAATGATTTCGGAATTCTTCTTCGGTCAATAGATCTGTCCAAGGGTTGATTCCTTTTTCATCAAGTAAATCCAAATCTACTAAGTGATTTCCAACTTCATCAGAAGGATAACTCAACATTAAAACAATTTTTTTTGCTTTTTTAGCAATACCTGATAAATTAAGTGAAAAACGATTTCGACTTAAAATAGGAAAAATAACTCCAATGGTATCATCACCAAATTTTTCGTGTACATCCGATGCAATATCATCAATAGATGCATAGTTCCCTTGTGCCCGAGCAACGATTGATTCGGTAATCGAAACAATATCTCGATCCTGAATAGAAAAGCCTTCAATTTCAGATGCTTTTAAAACAGTTTCCACAACGATTTCTTCAATTTTGTCTCCCTGGTTAATGATGGGACTACGAAGACCTCTTACTACAGTTCCAACTATTCTTTCCACTAGTATCGCTCCTTAAATTTTAAGTCTTATTCTATTTTACTACAAATTGAAGCGAGAAACATGAATAATTAGAAATTTTTTTAATATATTTATGAGATAATAGAAAAAAATGAAAAAGGAGCCTATAAAAATGGGATTTCTAATAAAGAAAGAAGAAGTAAAAAAATTATTGAATCAAACAAATGTGAAAATAATAGACTGTCGTTTTAGTTTGCAAAATTCATCCGAAGGAAGAAACTTATATGAAAAAGGACATATTCCTGGAGCCTTTTATTTTGATTTAGAAAAACAGTTATCTGGACCAGTTTCGGAACATGGAGGGAGACATCCTCTTCCTGATTTAAAAAAACTCCAAAAAGAGGTTGAAAAGATAGGAATCGATCGTGACCAAAAGGTGATTGTATACGATGACGGAGAAATGGCTTTTGCATCTCGAGCATGGTGGTTGTTAACGTACATGGGTCATGAACAGGTTTATTTATTGGAACAAGGATTTCAAGGATGGGAGAAAGCGGGATATCCATTATCCACAGAATCCCCTCAAGTAGGGAAACAAACTCATTTTGAAGTTACAATTAAAGAAGAGATGCTTACTTCTTATAAAGAAATAAAGCAGATGATATCTGAAAAAAATGAAGCGATAACGTTAGTAGATTCGCGAGCGAAAGAACGATATCTGGGAGGTTTTGAACCTATGGATCGAATATCGGGACATATTCCTGGAGCCATCAACAAAGTCTGGACAGATGGGCTAGAGGATGGAGTTTTTAAAGGAGAACGTGAGCAGAAGAAGCGTTTTTCAGAATTAGATGCAGAAAAACCTGTGATTGTATATTGTGGCTCGGGAGTTACAGCCGTTCCAAATATTTTAGCTTTAAAGATGGCAGGTTTTCAAAATGTGAGTCTGTATGCAGGAAGTTATAGTGATTGGGTTTCTTATCATGAAAACCCTGTAGAAAAGGATTCGGAAGTATAGAAGGCTCTAAAGGTTAAGGAAAAATGAAGAATCGTACATTATTATTGTATTAAAATGAAATAGATGCTACTTTATAACTACTCATTTGTTGTATAATAAAAATAAGAAAGATTATAAGGGGGAATTCTGTCTAATGGACAGTGACAGTAGTAGTAGTATAATGACGATTGTGATTTTGGTGGTGTTACTTTTATTATCGGGGTATTTTTCTTCCTCGGAAACAGCTTTTACATCGGCCAATCGAATCCGATTGCGAAATGATGCAAAAAAAGGAGATAAGCGTGCAGAACGCACATTAAGTCTTACAGAAGATTATAACAATGTTCTTTCTACTATTTTAGTAGGAAATAATATTGTAAATATTGCTTCTTCATCCTTATCAACCATTCTTTTCATCAGTTATTTCCCGCAATATGGTGTAACGATTTCCACAATCGTCATGACTATACTTGTATTAGTTTTTGGTGAAATTACTCCGAAGGCAATCGCAAAAGATCGACCAGAAAGAGTCGCTAAGTTTGCCACACCCGTTTTAAGTGTTTTAATGAGAATTTTAAAACCACTTAATTGGATTTTTGCAAAATGGAATAACATGTTGGCTAAGCGTCTACAATCAGAAGATAAGAGAATTAGTGAAGAAGAGCTTTTATCAATTGTAGATGAAGCAGAAAACGGCGGCTCACTGGAAGATGATGAACATCAATTAATTCGATCTGCTATCGAATTTCATGATTTAGAAGTGGATAGTATTCTTACACCGCGTGTGGATGTGGTGGCTGCTGATCTACATGATACAGACGAGGAAATACAAGAAACTTTTGACGAACATGGCTACTCACGAATCTTGTTATATGATGATTCTATTGATGAAGTACGTGGTGTTCTACATGAGAGAGATTTCAATCGTTATATGCGTAGAAAAGCAAAAGGGGAAGCAGAGTTATCACCAACTGAATCAATGAAAGAAGTAATTTATATTCCGGCCATGATGAAACTATCTCGACTGTTGAAAATCATGCAACAAAGCAAGGCACATATGGCTGTAGTTTCCGATGAATACGGTGGTACAATAGGGATTGTGACGATGGAAGATGTTCTGGAAGAACTGGTAGGAGAAATTTGGGACGAAACCGATGATATCGAAGAAGAAATCATCCTCCTTAAAGAAGGGAAATATCAAGTACGTGGGGAAGCTAGTCTTGAAAAAGTATTTGATCTATTTGAACTTCAAGGGGAAGAAATTTTTGTTTCCAATACAATCAGTGGATTCGTTTCAGAAATGTTAGGTCGTTTTCCCAAAGAGACCGACCAAGTAACTTATGGCAATATGTTGGTTCATGTAATAAAGGTAAAAGACACAAGAATCTTGGAAATAACAGTAGAGAAGAATCAACTAGAATTTACAGGATAATAAAAAAGAGGGTAGAGCAAATTTGCTCCACCCTCTTTTTTTAAAATATAATTTGTTAAAGAGTCTCTTCAACAGAAGAAGGCTCTATTTTTTCAGCACTCTCAATCCATTTTCCAAAAACATTTAAGAAGAATTGCATGATTGGTCCCATAAATAAAGAAGTGACGATCGTGCTAATTCCAATTGTGGCTCCTAGTAGAAAACCGATTCCCGAAAACAGAAAATCAAGAAGTACTCTAGCTACTCGAAAGGATATATTTGGACTGATTTTCTCAATTAAAATTAAAGGCAAAGCATCATAGGGAGAGACTCCCAATTCAGGAGCCATATATAGAGCAGCACCAATACTTAAAATGATAATTCCAATAACGGTAAATAAAATCCGTATACCAAAGTTTTCCATTTCACCAAATGTATCTGTAAAGATAGATGTAATAAAGTCAGAAATATATCCAACCAATACCATATTGAAAAGAGTTCCCCAGCCAATATTTTTTCTAGCAAAAATAAAAATTAATAGAAGGAGTAGTGCATTCATTATCAAAGAAACGGTTCCAAATTGAATTCCTAGTAAGGAACTCAGACCTAGATTAAAGGTAGAGTAAGGATCCGTTCCCAGATTAGACATGCGTAAGAAAGATACAGATATCCCAATAAATAGTACACCGGATACCATCATTAAAAAGCGAAGTTTTTTATTAGTTTTCATCTCAAGTTCCTTTTTGTAAAAGTAATAGTTTCTTAAAAACAATAGATTTATAGTATGGCTTATCTGCAATAAAGTCAAGACTATAAGACCAGATACTTTTTGTACTCAATTTATTCAGACAGGATTTTAGTTATTCCTCTATCTTTGTCCAAAAAGTTTTCCATTCGGACAAAGGTAGAGGAAAGGACCTCTAGCGTGTCCTAATGACACTACTTTTTTGGTGAAACAGATACAATAAAACATAATTTAGACTAAAAAGTAATATAGACTTGATCTTTGTCCGAATAAATAAGTTTTAACTACGATTAAGGCGTTATTAAGACACTCCTACTAAAAGATAATCAATTTGTGTACAGATAAAGACTTATTAAGACAAAGAAAGGTGAAATGGAATTTCTGTTGTCTTAAATGAGTTTTAATGACTCTAACGATGATTTTTCTATTTAAACAATTAGATCTCTTCATAGCGAATAGCATAGGCATCCATAAGTGTTCGAGCGATTACTTGTAGAGGTAAACGCGAACGAACCTCATAATCTGGAAAATAAGAATAAGGTGATTTGAAACCAATAAAAGATAAAGTTGTATAGTCTAATAATTTGCCAGATGCATTGGCAGTAATGGAGATTGTTTGAATGTGATTATCGACACAATTTTTAGCAGCTTGAACTAATTCTTCCGTTTCACCATTTAGAGAAATGAAAATTACAATATCATTCAAAGAAAGTCGCTTGCTAATAGTACGAACGATATTTGGATCATCGTGTAACTCGCTATACTTTCCGAGTAGTTGAAATTTTATAACCATTTCCTTTGCAATCAATTCAGAAAAACCTCGAGCAAAAATCATTACACGTTTAGCTGATTTAATACTTTGGATTGCATCTTCAATAGTTCCACTGTCCAACATTTGAATAGTTCTTATCACTTCTTGTTCATTTTTTAAAATTGCTTCGCGAATTTTTTTGTCAATTTGATTCATATTATTGAATTTAGGATTGTTTTTTTCTTGTGCACGAAGGTGATATTTAAAAGCAGTGTATCCTTTAAATCCAATCTTTTTCATTGTGCGGATAATGGTAGCCGTTGAAACATTTGCTGATTCACTGAGCTTTACAATAGAAAGTTCTGGAATATCTTCGAGATGATCATCAATGTAGCTTAGTAGATATTTTTCAGAAGAGCTGAGTGTCTCGATAAAATCAACAGAGGTTACTTTTGATTGAGGTATAAATGAATAGATCATAAATTAAATCCCTTCCTTTTTTAAAGATTGTAAATTTTTTCATAATACGAGAGGTATATAAGCACTTTTGAAAACCTTTACATATAATTGTCTATTATAATGAATTATAAGGAATGATGGAACAAAAAGAAAGGAGGAAGGTAAATTGTTTTATACATGTACTACTAATCCAGCGATAGATTTATTTATTGCGACGAAGACAATGCAACCTTCTATAGTCAATCGTACGTTAAAAGATGAGGCACAGGCTAATGGAAAAGGGGTCAATATTTCTTTTGTACTAAAAATGTTAGGAATTGAAAATATTGCACTAGGATTTCTTGGAGGTTTTACCGGAACGTATATCGAAGAGGAATTACAAAAAGCAGGAGTTCAAACTGATTTTATAAAAGTGACTGGACAAACTCGCATCAACGTATTTACTCGAGTAGAGGAAGAAAATACTGAATATAAACTAGTTAATCAAGGTCCAATGATTTCTAAAAAAGAGTTAGCACAATTATTACATCAAATAAAAAAATTAAATTCTGAAGATACTTTGTTTATTTCAGGTAGTAATCCTAAAGGCGTAGATGATTCATTCTTATTGGAAGCGGCTAGGATTTCTCAAGAAAATGGTTTCCGACTTATTTTAGATTCTAGCTCCAAAGTAGTATTGGAATGTTTACAATATCGGCCAGCGCTTATAAAACCAAATGATGAAGAACTCGCTGCTTGGTTTAATTGTGAAAAATTAGATCAAGAAGAATTATTACAATACGGTAAAAAATTAATTGAAATGGGAGCGCAACGTGTCTTGCTTTCGTTAGGAGAAGAGGGAGCAGTTTATATCGAAAAAGATAAAATGACCTTTGTTAATGCAGCAAAGGGAAAAGTGATTAATACAGCTTGCTCTGGAGACACTTTATTAGGAACCTTCATGGGAATGCTTTTAACAGGACACGAAGTAGAAGGAGCGTTGCTTAAAGCAAGTGCAGCTGGAAGTTCCACAGCATTTTCTTCAGGATTAACAGATTTCACTGATGTAGAAGAATTAATGAAACAAATACAAGTAACCCAAGTAAAAACAGAGAAAGGGAAGTGAAATAAATGGCAAATTATCAATTAATAGCAGCAACAGGGTGCCCAACAGGGATTGCCCATACGTATATGGCACAAGAGGCTTTAGAACAAGCAGCGAAAAAGAAAGGTATTACCATAAAAGTAGAAACACATGGTCAAATTGGAGTAGAAAATGAACTAACGACTGAAGAGATAGCAGGTGCAGATGCAGTTATTATTGCTTCAGATAAAGACGTTAATGCAGAACGCTTTGCTGGGAAACGGGTAATTGATGTTTCAGTTGGAAGAGGAATTAAAGAAGCAGATAAACTCATTCAAGATGCTTTAGATGGAAAAGGAAAAGTGATGGGCGGTACTACAAAATCAGTCAATGGTAGTACAGAAAACAGTGGTACTGATCAATCAGATCGAGGTTCTTCAGCGAGTATCGGTCGTCAGATATACAAGCATTTAATGAATGGTGTCTCCCATATGCTCCCGTTTGTAGTAAGTGGAGGTGTTCTTGTTGCGATATCATTCTTATTTGGAATTTACTCAGCTGATCCAACAAGTGATCAATATAGTCAAATTGCAGCGACTCTAAAAGATGTTGGAGGAACCGCAATGGGATTGATGGTTCCAGTTTTATCTGCATATATTGCGGAGAGTATTGCAAAACGACCAGGTTTGGTAGCTGGATTTGTTGGTGGAATGATTGCATTAAGTGGTGGAACTGGTTTCTTAGGAGGAATTGTTTCTGGTTTTCTTGCAGGGTTTGTAGTATTACTATTAAGCAAAATGCTTAAAGGGATGCCTCATTCTTTAGAGGGATTAAAAGCTATTTTTATTCTACCCGTTTTAGGGGTACTCATTACTGGGGTTGGAATGGTCCTTCTTTCTCAACCGATGGAAGCAATTAACAATGGAATGATGGATTTCTTAGCTGGGTTCCAAGATTCAAACCCTATTGTACTGGGACTAATAGTTGGGTGTATGTGTGCATTTGATATGGGGGGCCAGTAAACAAGGCAGCTTATGTAACGGGAACAGCGTTACTAGCACAAGGAAATACTGCTTTTATGGCTGGTGTATCAGCAGCCTGTATTGCACCACCGCTGATTACGTCAGTAGCTGTATTACTTTTCCCTAAATACTTTGATAAGGATGAGCGTAACTCTGGTCTGGTAAACATCATTTTGGGCTCAACTCATATTACAGAAGGAGCGATTCCTTTTGCAGCTAAAGATCCTTTAAGAGTGTTACCTATTATGATGATTGGTTCATCAGTAGCTGCTATTCTTACATACATGTTTGGTGTACAAGTTCCAGCACCACATGGTGGATTCTTAGTATTGCCAGTTGTTACAGGTGGATTACAATGGGTACTATCTATTTTGGTAGGTTCACTCATTGGAGGAGTATTACTAGGTATGGTACGTAAATTAGCTTATCAGAAAGTAAAAGTATAATTAAAAAAATTTGAAAGGAGAAAAAATGACACAGTTAAAAACAGCAATTTTTATAGAACAAAATTTTTCAACTCAAGATGAAGTCTTTCATTTTTTAGCAGAGAAAGCAGCTACAGAAGGTTTTACAAATGATGAAGAAGAGGTTTATACTGCTCTTGTCAAACGTGAAAAAGAAGGAACGACAGGAATGATGAATGGATTTGCAATTCCTCATGGAAAAAGTACTGCCATTACAGAACCTGGAATTTTAATTGTTAAATTAAATCAAGGGATAGAATGGGAATCTATGGATGGAAAACCAACCAATTTTATTTTGTCCATGCTAATTCCAGAAGTTCAAAAAGGGGAAGGACATTTAAAAATCCTATCCCAAGTTGCACGTATGTTAATGAAAGAAGATATTAGTAATGAACTGAAACAGGCTACTAAAGCTGAAGAGATTGAAGAAATTATGAATCGACAAATAAACTTTTAGATAATGAAGAAGAAACTGGGATATTTATCTCCGTTTCTTTTTTTAATAATCAAGTTAAATAAATCACAAAAAAATTTAAAAGTAAGCACCTATAAAATAAAACCGCTTTCATTAACGCCTTCAATATGTTAAAATATGAGCAAAGAGGAAAGAAGGAGGCATTATCATGGCAATTGAAACATACAAAGCTTTAACGGAATCGCAAGAAGGGTTAAAAGTTAAATGTACTTCTAGAGGCATGAGTTTTATTTTAGATGAGCCAGAAAACTTAGGTGGAACAAATGAAGGAATGAATCCAGTTGAAGCTTTGCTTTCTGCACTGGGTGCTTGTAAAGTAATCGTTGCACGTTCATTCGCAAGGTCTCAAAAAATTAATTTAAAATCCATCACTTTAGAAGAAGAAGGCGAATTAGATCCAGATGGTTTTACTGGGAAAAATAAAGAAGCCAAAATTGGATTCTCTAAAATCACTTCGAAATTTCATATTGAAGCAGATAACACGGAAGAAGAAATCCAAAAGTTCGTTGAGTTCATTGAAAGAACCTGCCCTGTACAAGATTCCTTAGTAAATTCGCCAGAAATGGTACACGAGATTCATTTAAATAAATAAGTAAATCAAAAAAGACCGGGCAAGCCTCCATCAATAGGGGCTTGCCCGGTTTATGTTTACTAGAACTAGGATTCTAATACAAAACGATACACCGTTTCTGAAGTGTAAGGATTTTCAGGACGTAAGATAATATCTCCAAAATTCTCTTGATTAATGGCATCTGGAAGAGCTTGTGTTTCTAAAGTGATTCCCGAATAAGCCTCAATCGGCTGACCATTTAGAGTATATCCTTCCGCTTTTCCATTATGAAGAAAAATAACCACAGCTGCTTGATCAGTTGTCATTTCGATTTTTCTACCCGTCTCTTCATCAAAAATACTAGCATCCAGTTGATCTTTTTTAGGATTCAAAACAAATGGATGGTCCAAGCCACTGACTTTTTTAGTTTGTGGATGATCAGATTCTGTTGATTGTGAAACGGAAGCCGCCTCTCGGAAATCAAAAGGTGTACCTTCTACTGGTAAAAGACGACCCGTTGGATTGTTACTGTCTCCTAATTCAGCATACGTTTCCGCATGTACAAAAAGTTGATGATCTAAAATATTTTTAGAGATATCTCCATGTAAATTAAAATAAACATGGTTAGTTGGATTAAAGAGAGTAGGTTGATCGGTGGATGCAGAGTAAGCTACTTTCCACTCATCTTCATCCGTTAACGTATAGGTGACTTGTACCATTATATTACCGGGATAACCGTTTGAACCATGTTGATCTTCACAAGAAAAAATGATACTAGCTTCGTGTGCCCGTTTCTTCGTTTCAAAGTTCCAAAGTTTAGTATCGAGACCTTGGATGCCTCCATGTAAATGATTGCCATTTTCATTTTGGGAAACTTGATAAGATTTACCATCAATAGAAAACATCCCTTGAGAAATTCTTCCAGCTACTCGTCCGATTGTTGCACCGTAGTAAGGGCGATATTCAATATATTCATCCAACTGGTTGAAACCTAAAATAATATTATCCAATACCCCTTTTTGATCGGGAACATTCCATTCTACAATGGATGCTCCAAAAGGAGTTGCCGTTATGGAAACGCCATTTTTATTCGTAAGAGTAATTGCTGGAACCTCTTGATTCTGGAACGTTCCAAATTTTTTTTGACTAATATGCATTCCTTTTCCATCCTTTCTTTGTATGTATTCTTTTCACTGATTGTATTGTAACAGTTTTCATAAAATTATAATAGAAAGAAAAAGGATGATGAAAAGAGTTAGAAACAGTACAATAAAGAAGAATCGTATGAAAAGGCAGGAGGACGATAACAATGTTAAAAATCGGTGTACTAGGTATAGGGATGATTTCTCAAAAAGCATACTTACCTGTTATGGCAATGATGCAAGATGAAGTGGAGTGGCATCTATCTACACGAAATAAAGATGTGTTACATCAAGTAGCAGCTAAATATGGAATGACTCATGTTCATTCTACGGTAGAAAGTTTATTAAATAGTGGAATTCAAGCGGTGTTCATTCATGCGGCTACTTCTGTGCATTACTCTCTGATTAAACGTTTCTTAGAAGAGGGCATTCATGTATATGTGGATAAGCCTATTAGTGAAGATATAGATGAAACTAAAGAGTTATTAGAACTTGCTGAACAAAGAGGAGTGGTACTAACTTGCGGATTTAACCGCCGCTTTGCTCCATTGGTTCAACAATTAAAGCCCATCCCGAATAAAGAAATGATTTTTATTCAAAAAGACCGAATTCAAGGCAAGAAAGAGTCTCGTTATGCAATTTATGATTTATTTTTACATCTGGTTGATGTCGCCTTGTTTTTATTGGACCATCCAGTGGAGAGAATGGATTCTCATATCATTTCAGAAAAAGGAATATTAAAAAGAGCGTGGATGATTTTAGAAACCAAACAAACGAGTTGTGTCATTACAATGAACTATGAAGCAGGAGCTAATCGTGAGATTATGGAAGTTCAAAGTAATGGAGGAATTCATCGCGTGATTGATTTAAATGAAATAGAAATTCTTCAAGAAGGAACCCAAAGAAAGATAACATTTCCAGACTGGGAACCGACTTTGAATAAACGAGGATTTGCACCTCTGATTCATCAGTTTGTTGAATCCATTCATACAGGTCTGAATCCAGTTTCTCCGGCATCTGCGTTAGCGTCACACGAACTTTGCGAAAAAATGTTGAAAAATGAACAGTAAACTTTAGAAGAAGTAAGATATAAAAAAACTCGATAAAAGAAAGCTGAATGTATAGAACCTAAAAAAGTAGAATATGTTTCTTTATAATCGTTTTTAAGCTAAAATAAGGGTAGTTAAAAATGAGGAGGAAAACAATGTTTGATCAAATTGATGATTTAGCAGTGAATACCGTTCGTACATTAAGTATCGAAGCAGTTCAAAAGGCAAATTCTGGACATCCAGGTTTACCAATGGGAGCAGCTCCAATGGCATATTCTTTATGGACAAAATACTTAAAGGTGAATCCTAAAAATAGTCAATGGGTAGATCGCGATCGTTTCGTTCTCTCAGCAGGTCATGGTTCAGCTTTGTTATATAGTTTGCTTCATTTAGCAGGTTATAAAGTGACTTTGGATGATTTAAAGAATTTCCGTCAGTATGAAAGTAACACACCGGGACACCCAGAAGTTCATTATACAGATGGTGTAGAAGCAACAACCGGTCCATTAGGACAAGGATTTGCTAATGCAGTAGGAATGGCAATGAGTGAAGCTCACCAGGCAGGTGTCTACAATAAAGAAAACTTTAACATCATGGATCACTATACCTATTTCCTATGTGGAGATGGTGACTTGATGGAAGGAATTTCTCATGAATCAGCTAGTCTTGCTGGTCATTTAAAATTAGGTAAATTGATTGGTCTCTATGATTCTAATGATATTTCTTTAGATGGCCCGACTTCAAAAGCATTTACTGAAAATGTAGGCGATCGTTTCAAAGCATACGGTTGGCAACATATTCTTGTAAAAGATGGAAATGATTTAGAAGAAATTGCGAAATCAATTGAAGCAGCAAAAGCTGAAACAGATAAACCAACCTTAATTGAAATCAAAACGGTTATCGGATTTGGTGCACCAGATGCGGGAACCAGTAAAGTCCATGGAGCTCCTTTAGGTGAAGAGGGCATTACATTTGCTAAAAAGAACTACAATTGGGATCACCCAGATTTCTACGTTCCAGAAGAAGTGAAAACTCGCTTCCAAGAGACGATGGTAGAAAAAGGCCAAAAAGCCGAAGAAGATTGGAACAAATTATTTGAGGAATATCGTACGGTTTATCCTGAATCAGCACAACAATTTGAGGATGCCTATGCGGGTAAATTACCTGATGGTTGGCAAGAGAAATTACCTGTATATGAAGTCGGGGATGCTGCCAAGGCTACTCGCGTAACAAGTAGTGAAGCAATCCAAGCATTAGGTGAAGCAATCCCAACACTATGGGGTGGTTCAGCAGACTTATCTTCTTCAAACAATACAATGAATAAAGAAGCTAGTGACTTTAGTCCTGAAAATTATGCGGGACGAAATATTTGGTACGGAGTGCGTGAATTTGCAATGGGTGCAATGATGAACGGAATTCTTCTTCATGGTGGTACAAAAACCTATGCAGGAACTTTCTTCGTCTTTACAGATTACTTGCGTCCAGCTATGCGTCTTGCAGCGTTATCTAAAATACCTGCAACATATGTAATGACTCACGATTCTGTTGCAGTTGGTGAAGATGGTCCTACTCATGAACCAGTAGAGCATATTTCTAGTTTCCGTGGTATGCCAAACATGAACTTAGTTCGTCCAGCAGATGGCAATGAAGTAAGTGCTGCTTGGGGAATTGCGATGGAATCAGAAGAAACACCAACTCTACTAGTATTAACTCGTCAAGGTTTACCTGTTCTAAAAGGAACGAAAGAAATGGCATCTGAAGGAGTTCGAAAAGGTGCTTATGTACTTTCTCCTCAAGAAGGTGACAAACCAGAAGGAATTCTTATTGCGACTGGTTCTGAAGTATCCTTAGCAATAGAAGCACAAGAACTTTTGAAAAATAATGGAGTAGATGTTTCCGTTGTTTCAATGCCAAGTACTTTCTTGTTTGATAAACAAGATGCAGCATACAAAGAATCTGTGTTACCAAATGAAGTACGCAACCGTATGTCCCTTGAGATGGGTGCAACATCGGGTTGGGAACGTTATGTCGGTCTAGATGGCTTGGCATACGGAATTGACCGTTATGGCGCCAGCGGTGAAGGAAACACGGTTACTGCAGCTCTTGGATTTACTCCAGAAAAAGTAGCAACTGCGTTTCAAGAGAAATTTAAAAAATAAAAAAGAGTAATTAAGAAAGGGATTCCGTTTATTAAACGGAATCCTCTTTCTTTTTTTGGAAATAGTAATGAATTAGGTAAGTTAAAAGTTTTTCTTGTACATTTCGTTACCTAATTAATCAAAAAAATCATTTACATTTATATGAGAAAGGAAAATTTTATTAAGTAAGTATAGGATTAGATTTACCTTTCTCCTTACCTAATAAGTAGTGATTAGGTAAGGAAAATATTTTTATATAGTTTTTGCTTACTCAATCAACTCGATGACAAAGAATATCTGTATCCACTCCTAATAAATTTGTCTAAACGATAATGGATGATACAATTAACTTGCAGGCTATTTCTTTGGAAATTTGGAGGAGGAACCATAACATGGACGTACAGGACGAACTAAAACTGACTGGGACATTCGCCGATGCTACAGTTTTTACTACCAATATTAACCAAGAAACCATTGATCAGATTACTAGATTATTAAATCATCCTTTTTCAGAAGGAATCAAAATTCGAATTATGCCAGATACTCATATTGGAAAAGGGGCAGTGGTAGGGACAACCATGACGTATCATGATAAAATGGTTCCTGATGTGGTTGGTGTAGATATTGGATGCGGAATGTATCTAGCAAAACTCAGCAAAACGAAATGGAACGAATCTGATTTTAAGAGATTGGATCAAGTAATTAACGATAAAATTCCAAGTGGAAGTGGCATCCGTAAAAAGAGTCATCCCTTGTTGAAAGAAATTAATTTGGATGATGTTCGGGCCCCGATAAGAAGAAAAAATCGAAGCGCATTAGCGATTGGATCTTTAGGAGGTGGCAATCATTTTATTGAGCTGGATAAAGATGAGGAAGAAAATCACTATTTCGTGATTCACTCTGGTTCGCGCGCATTAGGCCATGATGTTGCAAGTTATTATCAAAAGAAAGCAGTTCAACAGTGGAAAGAAAGAGGCAATGAAAACGAAGAAGGACATTTTGTCGATTCTGAATTTGCTTATTTAGAAGAGGAGGACATGGAAGATTACCTTCATGACGTTCAAATTTGTCAACGATTTGCTCATCTAAATCGAAAAGCAATGATGGAAGAAATTATCCAAAAGATGAAAGTAGAAATTATTTCTACTTTTGATACGATTCATAATTATGTCGATGTGCCTAATCAAATCATTCGTAAAGGGGCCATCTCGGCTCATGAAGGAGAAGAGATTTTAATCCCGATAAATATGCGAGATGGTAGCATTTTAGCCGTTGGAAAAGGAAATCCAGATTGGAATAATTCTGCCCCACATGGAGCAGGAAGATTACTATCTCGTACGCAAGCTAAAAAAAATTACGGATGAGAGACTTTAAAAGAGCGATGCAAGAAGTATACACAACTTCTGTTCGTCCAAATACATTAGATGAAGCTCCTTTTGCATATAAGCCGATGGAGGAAATTTTATCTCGTACATCTGAAACATTCACAGTAAAATCGGTACTAACTCCAGTTTATAATTTTAAAGCTTAATATAGAATACGAAAAAGTAAATCGTAAACAAAGGACGCGATAAAATGAAAAAAAAGATAGCGCTTTTATCATTCGGAATGGCTTTTGTTCCACTAGGAGTTTATTTTGGATTAGGAAATTATTTTTATAACTATGCACTAAATGCAAAAGAAGAAAAAGAATTTTTGCAAAATAATCCTCATCTAGATGAAAATAAATCCATTGACCCAGATATAGAAACAAAAGAAAAAATAGCAGATGAACAGTTTATAGCACAACAGATTCCTAAAGCACGCTTCCTCACTTCTACGGATAAGCGACAATTGAGATTGCATGCGGAAGTTTACGAAAATGAAATGAATAACTCGAAATGGGTAGTTGCTGTACATGGTTATGGGGACCAAGCTTCTAAAATGACTCGATGGATCCGTCCTTTTTACGAACATGGATACAATATTTTAGCTCCAGATTTACGTGGACATGGTAAAAGTGAAGGGGATTATATCGGGATGGGGTGGCATGATCGCCTGGACCTTTTAGACTGGGTGAAAACCATTACGAATCAGAATCTAGATGCAGAAATTGTCTTATTTGGTGTTTCGATGGGAGCTGCCGCTGTTATGGCAGCATCTGGAGAAGCGTTACCTCCTCAGGTAAAAGTAATTGTAGAGGACTGTGGATATACTTCCGTTAGTGATGTGTTTTCGTATCAACTAGCCGATTTATTTAAACTGCCTAATTTTCCAGTGATGAATGCAGCGAATAGTATAACTAAATTACGAGCAGGCTTTGATATTTATAAAGCTTCGGCAGTTAATCAAGTAAAGAAAAGTACCACACCGATGCTATTTATTCATGGAGATCAAGATACCTTTGTTCCCTTTGAGATGTTAGATCAAGTCTATCAAGCTGCACAAGTGGAGAAAGAAAAAGTAGTAATACCTGGTGCAGAACATGCTGATGCGGTATTTGTAAATCCTGAATTATATTGGGAGTCTATGTGGAAGTTTGTGGATCGCTATATTTAAAGGATATAAAAAAATTTATCTCGATTAAAAAAATATCTCTCTTCCTTTTAAAATAGGAAGAGGGATATTTTTTTAGTGAAGTCTTGCAACCGTTTCCAACAAGTAAATTTAATAGCCTATATGTTAAAAAAGTAGCATGTCCGAATAGAAGCGCTTCTGTTAAAGTTGATTTATAAGAAATGAAACATGTAATGAGTAAAAAAACAGTTTGGCTCGGATAAGAAAGGAGCAAGAACATGGAGGAAGTATCAATCAACAATCAGAAAACTTTGAAAAAGAAAAAAGTAAAGGTGAAAAAAAGGAGAATGTCTTGGAAAAAAGAACTCCAACAAAAATGGCCTTTATATATCTTATTAGTACCTAGCATGATTTTTGCAATTGTTTTTTCTTATATTCCTATGAGCGGTCTAATTATGGCCTTTCAAAATTATAAACCTTGGTTAGGTATTTTAGGTTCGGAATGGATTGGATTAGAAAACTTTCGAACAATTTTCGTCTATGACGAAGCAAAACAAGCAATTATCAATACACTGATTATCGCAACTGGAAAATTAATCTTCGGGATTATTGTTCCCGTAACGATGGCTCTACTTTTAAATGAGGTTCGGCAAGTAGGATTGAAAAAAGTGTTCAGACTTTGGTTTACCTTCCTCACTTTTTATCTTGGGTAACCGTTGCAGGAATGATGATTGATATCTTGTCATTGGACGGGATTGTCAATCAATTTATGATGAAATTAGGAATGGAGCCACTCTTTTTCCTTGGGAACGCAAGTATCTTTCGACAAGTTGTGATTGCAAGTGATGTTTGGAAAGGCTTTGGTTTTGGAATGATTGTATATTTAGCAACTCTTTCCGGAATTGATCCATCTCTTTACGAAGCCTCTGAAATGGATGGTGCAAGCAGGTGGAAACAAACATTATATATCACGATTCCTTCTATGTTACCAATGGTTATTGTGATGACAACATTAAGCCTTGGAAATATATTAAATGCAGGATTTGATCAAATTTTTAACTTGTATAACCCATTGGTATACAGTACCGGTGATATTATTGACACCTATGTATATCGAGCATCTCTATTGAATGGACAATATGGATTCGGTACAGCGGTAGGGCTCTTTAAATCAGGGGTTAGTTTGATTTTAATTATGACTTCATATCGAATTGCTTATAAAGTTTCTGGATATAAAATTTTCTAAAGAAAGGAGAAATATATCGTGCATCATAAATCAAAAGGTTATAAAGCATTTACTTTTTTCAATACTATTTTTCTTATTATTGTAGCGTTACTTTGCTTGTTACCCCTCTTGCATTTACTAGCAGTATCTCTAAGTGATAAAGCCGCGGCTAATGGGAATCTAGTTACGTTCCTTCCCGTAAACTTTACCGTAAATGCATATTCTAAAACATTTACAAACTCTACTTTCCTAACATCTATCTGGATTTCTCTAAAAAGAACGTTTTTAGGAACACTTTTGAGTATGTTTTTAATTACTACGGCAGGTTATGCACTTTCAAAAGAATTTAGAGGTAGAAATTTCTTCATGTGGTTTTTCGTATTTACGATGCTCTTTTCAGGTGGATTGATTCCAAACTACATCCTTGTAACAAGCCTTGGATTGAAAGATACGATTTGGGCATTAATCTTACCGGGAGCATTTGGAGCCTATAACTTAATATTAATTAAAAACTTTTTTAGTACGATACCTATTTCTTTAGAAGAAGCCGCACTGATTGACGGAGCTAGTTTCTTTACCGTTTTCAGAAAAATTTACTTACCACTTTCATTACCAGGACTTGCTACAGTTGGCTTGTTCATCATGGTAGGGAATTGGAACTCATGGTTTGATGGAATTTTGTATATGTCTAGTACAGATAAATATCCGCTAGCATCCTTCTTGCAAACTGTCGTAGTACAAGGAAATATGCAAGATATGCAACTAGATGCCGATTCGGCAGCAGCTATGTCCGAAAGAACGTTAAAAGCTGCACAGATCTTTATTGGAGCTTTACCAATCTTATCTGTTTATCCGTTCTTACAAAAATATTTTGTAAAAGGGATTGTAATGGGAGCAGTAAAAGAATAAAAAACATAAAAAAAGGAGAAAAAAATAATGAAAAAGAAAACACTTCTTATGACAACAAGCTTACTAGCACTAACTTTAGCAGGTTGCGGCGGAACAAACGATGCAGGCACTGAATCAACAGCTGGGCCTGAAAAAGTTGATGGAAAATATGATCCAATGGTTACAATTACAGTTGGGAAACAGCAGGATGAATTAGCAGGTAAGTATAAAACTGGTGAAAGTTTAAATGATAACGTTTTAACTAGATGGGGAGAAGAAGAATTAGGTATAAAAATAGATACTACACTTCTAGGTGGAGACGCAAATAATTATAATACAAAACTTCGTTTAGCTTTGACAGGTGCAGAAAAATTACCTGACGTTGTTCCCGTATATGATACGCAACTCTTAGCAGACTTAATTGAATCTGGTCAAGTAAAAGAAGTATCAGAAGACATGGAGCAGTATATGCCAGAACGTTTAAAAGAAATTTATGATGAATTTCCAAATACATTTAATCCTGTTACTAAAGATGGAAAGACATATGGCTTTGCAATTGCACCTTTTTTGACAGAAAGTCAAGTTATGCTGATTAGACAAGACTGGTTAGATAATTTAGGTTTAGAAGCACCAACAAACATGGAAGAATTTGAACAAGTGCTTGACGCGTTCACTAATGACGATCCAGATCAAAATGGTAAAAAAGACACATACGGATACACTTTCTCTGGGAAGAATGGATACAATACAAGTTGGGTTAGTGATCCCGTGATGATTTTTAGTGCCTATACTGGAAAATATCTTCCTAAATTGTGGGTAGAGAATGAAGAAGGAAAACTAGTATATGGTTCCATTCAAGAAGGAAATAAAGAAGCATTACAAACTCTGCGAGATTGGTATGAAAAAGGATATATAAACAAAGAGATGGCTGTATTAGAACCTTGGGATGCTATGGGCGACTTTACAACAGGAAAAGCTGGGATTGTTTTAGGACGTCCTTGGATGTATGGGACTGTTTCCGACTTAGAAACCAACGTAGAGGGAGCAGAAATTGGAGCTTACCCTTGGATTGAAGGAATTAAAGAAGATAAAACGTATCAAAGTGGTGAAACAAACGATGGTTGGTTTGTATTTAATAAAGATTTTACTAACATGGAAGCCTTCTTTGACTACTACGATAAAATGTATGATATTAGTTTTGGAGAAGGAGATTTCCAGTATGGAATCTTTGAAGGGTATGACTATGATATGGTAGATGGAAAACCTACCTACAACCCTAAAGAATTTAATGAACCAATGGATGAAGTCATAAATGCTGGAAAAATGATATTCTTTAAGAATGCTCCTAAAGTTAATGAAATAAACGCATTTGCTAAAGTTTATAAAGGAGAAGAGCCAGAAAATGGTATTGAACTGAAAGCTGCTTCGCAAAAACCTACTCATATTAAAGGGTACGCTATTTCTGCAGAGCAACAAGACACACTTATTCCAGATGCCTTTAATGGAGTACCAACTGCGACAATGGCAAAAAATGGAGAACAGTTAAATACTTTAGAAAACGAAGTATTTACGAAGATTATTTACGGTGAAAAAGATATTGATGCTTATGATCAATTTGTTCAAGATTGGCATGAAAAAGGTGGAGATAAGATTACGGAAGAAATTAATGAATGGTATGATAGCGTAAAATAAGGTTTACCAAAATAAAAAGGTTCTTTTTTCTAACGAAAAAAGAGCCTTTTTCGATGAACAATAGGAGTTGAAAAAATTGTTAAAAAATCATGAAAAAGTTATACATGGAAAAAACAAGCAAGTTATTCTTGATAAAGCAGGAAGTGAAATAGTCTTGATGGATTCCAAGGAAGTCTGTTTGCAAGGAAAAAACTTACAAAATTGGAATTATTTAATAATTACTTTACATAACACCAATACAGAATCACTTACGACTGATCTTATTTTCTCTACAAAAAATCAAGAAGAAATTTTAACGGTTTCGTTTAGTCTTTTGCCTACTACCAAAGTAACCGTACCGATTTCACTTTCTTTACTGAATAGTCAGAACTTATTTCCTACTAGAACGAAAGGGAGATTGCGGATGATGGTCACTGGTAAACCGATTCGGAAAGAAGAGGTTACAAAGGTTGTTTTATCCACGAGAAAATTCCACTCAACAAGAGAACTGATTATTGATTCTATAGAATTATCTAATAAAAAAGAAGAAGAAATCCATAATCCAGAAATCCTTATTGATCAATGGGGTCAATGGAATAAAAAAGAATGGGATTCAAAAATATCAAGTCAAAATCAGTTGGAACATATTTTAAAAAGCCTCTTACAAGAAGCAGAAAAGTTTGATTATAAACATGCCGAAGGAAAAGGAGACTATTACGGATCAAGTAGTCAACAAGTAGAAGCTACCGGCTGGTTTCGAACGGAGAAGATAGATGGTAAATGGATCTTTGTTACACCAGATGGTTATCCGTTTTTTTCAATGGGTATAGATGGAATTAATCCGGGTACACATACAGGGACTGAATTTGTTCAACCATATCTAGGTGAGCTAGTGAACCATTTAGATGAACAAGCAATAGATAATCATTCTGTAGATTTTGGAATCCAGAACCTCATTAGCGTATTTTCAAAAGAAAATTGGTGGGAGGCATGGTATAAAATAACCCGAATGTATCTACACAAATGGGGAATGAATACAATTGGTAACTGGTCTTCTCAAAAATTTATAAAACAAGTACAAATGCCTTATGTGATTCCATTAGATTCTGTAGGAAATGCTCCGTTTCCATCTACAACAGAAAAAATATTTCGTGATTTTCCTGATGTTTTTTCAGAAGAATATTCTGAACAAGCAAAAAAATATGCACAAAATTTATTACCTTTTAAAAAAGACCCTTTCTTAATTGGATATTTTATGCGCAATGAACCAGCTTGGGGATTTGTATATAATTTGAATATAGCAGAAGAAATGTTAGAAAATCCAGCGAAAAGTGGATCTAAAAAGAAATTTATCCAAAAAATGAGAGGAAAATATTCAACTATACAGTTATTTAATGAATTATGGAAAACAGATTATATTGATTTTGATGATTTAAATAGACCGCTTCGGAAAGCAACTTCCTATTCTGATAAAGCTAAAGAGGATTTAGAAATTTTTTCTAAGGAAATGATTGAACGTTACGTATCCGTTCCAGCAGAAGCGTGTAGAGAAGTAGATCCACATCATTTAAATTTAGGAATGCGTTATGCTTATGTTGCGGATCCAATGATGCTTTCGGGTGCAAACTATTTTGATGTTTTTTCTATTAATAGCTATCAACTCTCACCTAATAAAAAAATGGAAGAAATTGCAGCTATTATTGATAAGCCAGTAATGATTGGAGAGTTTCATTTTGGATCCATTGATAAAGGACTTACTGCTACAGGTATAAGAGGCGTTTTGGATCAGAAAGAACGGGGAGTTGCGTATCGTTACTATATGGAACAAGCTGCTTCTCATCCAGCTTTTGTAGGAGCCCATTATTTTATGTTGAATGATCAAAGCTGTCTAGGTAGATATGATGGAGAAAATTACCAAATCGGTTTTGTGGACATTTGTATGCAAGAGTACTTGAGCATGACAGAAATAGTAAAAGAAACGAATAAACAACTATATTCGATTCATATAAATGAAAAGGAACCAACTAAACAAAAGCCAAAAGAAATTCCAGCTATCTTTTGCTAATAATCATACACTAGAGAGGAAGAGATGATATTGATGAATAAATTAAAAAATGGGGAATTATGGAAGGATACCGAAGGGAATCCAATTCATGCCCATGGAGGACATATTCTTAAAAAAGATAATTACTACTATTGGTATGGAGAAGATAGAAGAGACAATATTTACGTGAGTTGTTACCGTTCAAAAGATTTAGTGAACTGGGAGTTCCGCAATCATATTTTAACTACAGATTCAAAGATGGAAGAGTATCGAGTTCGTACGGTTTGTAAATTAATAAATGAAGATGGGAAAAAAGTGAACTTAGAACGACCAAAAGTGTTATATAATAAGAGTACAAATACATTTGTTTTATGGACTCATTATGAAAATGGAAATGATTATACAGATGCAGCCTGTGCAGTAGCAACTTGTGATACTCCAGATGGAGACTTCACTTATCATGGACACTTTAATCCATTTGGATATATGTCTCGAGATTGTACGCTTTATCAAGATAAAGATGATGTTGCTTACTTCATCTCTGCTGCAAGAGACAATGGAGATTTACATGTGTATCGTTTATCTGAAGATTATTTAAATATTGATAAGCTTGTACATCGATTATGGCAAGGAGAGTATCGAGAAGCTCCTGCAGTTGTAGAAAAAGAAGGAGTGTATTATTTGTTGTCCTCATTTTGTACCGGTTGGTATCCAAATCAAGGCAAATATGCATCGAGCAAAGGGATAGAAGAGGATTGGTCTTCTTTACAAGAATTTGGGGATGAAACAACCTATCATTCGCAACCATCCTTTATTTTGAAAACATATGATGATCAATTTCTTTATTTTGGAGACAGATGGAATGCAGACCATTATTTTGAATCCGGTTACGTAGCTCTACCTTTAAAATTAGAAGGTGAAAATGTGGAGATGTCCTTTTACGATTCAGTCCAGTTAGATGATACCCAAGTTATTACATTTAAATAACTAGAAAATTTTAAAAATGATAGGAGTAAAAAAATGAGGAAAATGAAAAACAGTGTCATAAAAAAGTTTGTACTATTTTTCAGTATTTTTTTAGTTTTAATTCTTGCTCTCCTATCATTATTAAATATTAAAGGAGAACGTGCTCTACGAGAGTCGTTGGATGAAATTGCTGTCAATCAAGTTCTTTATATGAAAAATCGGCTGACAGAAACGGTGCGAGAAGCTGAAATATATGGGGCACAATACTTAAGTGAAGATAATATTCGCTATTACCAATCCAGAAAGGTAAGTGATTCTTATCTAGAACAATTACTAGCAAAAGAATTGATTCTTACTCGCTTTCAAGATCAATTACTCGCTAGTCGTGCGATTGAGGGAATCGCGGTATATTGGCCAGAGACACGAGAAGCGGTTAGTTCTCCAATTGATATGCCAACGATCTACCCTTTTGCTGAAAGAAAAGAAAAAGGATGGCATGTGATCGATGGTTCCTTGTATTTCTTTTTAGGGTACCCTTATCAAAAAAGTAATATAGTATCTCGTTCTGAGTATATTATTATCGTAAAGTTAAGTGATCAATATCTGGATGAAATTGTAGATAAGGTATCTGTAGATGAAAAATTTTCTGGTTTATTTCTTACAGATAATGGAGAAGTTCTTTCAAATACTATTGTGGATGAACAGGTTGTAAAAGAAGTGGCTACGAAGTGGGAAAATGGAAAGGAAATTCAATCCTTTTACTATCAGGATTCTTCATTCGTGATGACAAAAATACCACGTTTAAATTTGAGCTTGATTACGTATATGGACTCCAAACAATCCACAACACCTATTGACACCTTTAATCTTATTTTTTCTATCAACTTACTCGTTATTACATTATATGGAATCTTTTTAATTTATAAGTTTGATACGGATATCTATAAACAAGTGCAAACCCTTTCAACTTATTTAGGGATAGCAACTCAGGGTGACTACGTGACAAGGATAGAAACGATTCCTAATAATGAATTTGGAACGTTATTCCAAAATTTTAATGAAATGTCAGAGAATACTCAAACGCTTATTATGACCCTACAAAAAGAAAATGAATTAAGAAAAAATGCGGAAATGAAACAAATGCAAGCACAAATAGATCCTCATTTCCTTTATAATAATTTTTCTTATATTGTCTCAATGGCTCATATGAATGCCGATGCAGTGGAAGAAATGGCGTTATATCTAGCAGAATATTACCAAAGTATAACAACCAGTACCCATCAGACCGTTACTGTAGAATCGGAATTAAAAATGATTGATGCCTATCTTCACATTATGTCTCTTCGAAAAGATATTACGTTCTCGATTGATGTAGCGGAAGAATTAAAAAAGCAAGAAATTGTCCCACTTATTTTTCAGCCGCTGGTGGAGAATGCAATTGTTCATGGAATTGAGGCACGTCAAGGAGCTGAAAGGATTTCTATTCATGGTAAAAAGGTAGGAAGAGAATGGGTTGTTGAAATTTCTGATGATGGGTTCGGTATGGATGAAAAACGAATAAAAGAAATATATACACAAATTAATGCTTCTTCCCCTCCGTTGGAAGACCATGGAGTAGGCCTTTGGAATGTGAATCAACGGTTGATTAATATACTTGGAGAAGCAAGTCGTCTTCAATTTGTCAAAAATGATTGGGGTGGAACAACGGTACGATTTTTAATAAAGAACGCAGAATAAAAATAAAAAGGATAAAGGAGGAAAAATATTGAAACTAATGATTGTAGATGATGAAAAATATGTAGTGGAATATTTAAAAAATCTAATCAACTGGTTAAGATATGGTTTTACTTCCGTTAGAACCTTTCATAACTCTATTATTGCAAAAGAAGAAATTGAACGGGATGCCCCAGATTTATTGATTAGTGATATTCGAATGCCAGAAATTAGTGGGATTGACTTGTTGAAAACAGTATTCCAAAAGAAATTACCAACGCAAGTTATTTTTCTGTCTGGACATTCAGAATTTGAATATGCACAAAAAGCAATTCATTATGGAGCGTCTGACTATTTACTAAAGCCGGTTGTAAAAAATAAATTAATTGAAGCAGTTGAAACAATTATTTCTGAAATAGAAACAGAAGAGATGGAAATTAGAAATAAAAGTGGTCAAAATGGACTACCAGAAGATTTTTACCGATCGATGGAGGCAGTTTTACGAATGTTTTTGAAAGAAGAATCAGAAGGTAGAAGAAAGGATTCTTTTGGTGGACTATTGATAAAAGAACCACTTTTATTTTGTAAAGTTCCCTTTAGTATCTTTAACAAAGAAATTTATGAAGGAAGTATAGATGCTGCTTCTATTTCTGATTTTTATAATACAGGATATCAGTGGGAAGCAACTAACGAATATATTGGACTCATCCCTGCTCATGCTCTTGAGTCTTTTTTAGAATTGAATCCTTATGAAGATGTTAAATTCTCCGAAGAATTTATTATAAAGGAAGAGGTTGGTCTCAAAGAAAGATATAAAGATTTCTTTGGAAGAACATTAGGGGATTGTGAAAGCAAACATATAGAATCTTCGGAGGAAGCCAAAGAAGAAAATAGAATTGCACAAATAAACCAAGATTCAGAAAAAGTGGAAAGCAAAGAAGAAAAGGATAACAATCAAGCAGTTATCCAGGCAATCAATACCTATATAGAGGAAAATTTAAATGAAGGTTTGAGTCTAGAAGATCTTAGTAAGATTGTCTATTTTCATCCTGCTTATTTATCTCGTTTTTATAAACAGGTAACCGGACAAAAGTTATCAGATTATATTGTCAAGAGACGTTTGATCCGAGCGAAAGAATTATTAAAAGAAAGTAACTTACGTGTTGGAGACATTGCTAATTTAGTAGGATATAAAAAAAGTCAATACTTTATAAAAGTATTTAAAATTAATTGTGGAGTTACGCCAAATCAGTATCGCCGCAAGATTATTGAAGGAGGAGAATAAAATGGATTTTCAATATCATGCAATGGTTGTAACCAAATATATTTATGCCATTGTACGAGGAACCATCTGCTTTTGGCTAGGAAATATTCCATATATTTTTCTTCTATTGAATTTGTTTCAAGCGGAGAATTCAGATGAGATTGGAACTCTTTTAATAACCGGACTTGCACTAATTCCTTTCATTTTAGCACCTAGTATAACGGCCTGTTTAGCAGTCACTCGAAAATTTTTGATTCAAGAAGATAGTAGTTTCCCTTTATTTCGCACGTTTATTACAACGTATAAGAAGGAATATAAAAAGAGTGTAGAGATTGGAATAGGTTTTGCGGTTATTCTAGGTCTATTCCTATTCTCATGGCAATATTATACAAGAATATTAGGGACAGCAGGGAATATTTTTCTAGTTTTTTCTGGATTACTAAGCTATATATTCCTAATGGTCCTTAATTTAATCAACGATCAATTTTTATCGATACGTGATTATATTCGAAATAGTTTTTACCTAACGATAGGTTATCCATTTTTAAGTTTAACAGGAATGATAGAAGTTGCTTTAGTTTTTTATATTACGTATCTTTTATCACCTAGTTTATTAATCTTGGTGACACCAGGAACTATTTTACTTTTGACTACCTATTTATTCAGAAATTTGATGAAATTAGAGCGAGAAAAACAACAAATAAATAATGGAAAGGACTAGTTATATGTTGAAAGTAAATTTGATGGGTGAATTAGAAGAGCTTCAAGTTGGATTAGCAGAATTAAAAAAGGACCTTCAGATTGAGTTCGATCAAGAAGGGATTACAATCCAGATAATGAAAAATGAAAAGGAGTTACATGCTTCTTTTGATGGGATAGAAGGAATGATTGGTTACACCCACAAAAATAATTTTTTCCGGATGATGAATCTATGGGCTATGGAAATTCAAGAAGGACAACCTTTTTCTATAGTCGAAACACCTGCTTTTGAAAAACAGGAGTGATGGTTGATAATTCACGTAATGCTGTATTAAAAGTAGAGGGAACGAAGAAATTATTACGTCATATGGCTAGGCTAGGTTTAAATCTAGCTATGCTATACAACGAAGATACTTATGAAGTAAAAGAATATCTCTATTTTGGCTACTTACGTGGAAGATATACTGAAGATGAATTGAAAGAAATAGACAACTATGCTTTTGATTTAGGAATAGAAATGGTTCCGTGTATTCAAACTTTGGCGCATCTTACGTTAGCGTTACAATATGAGTATGCTCAAGATATGAGAGATACGAGAGATAATCTTTTAGTAGGAGAACCAAAAACGTATGAATTTATTGATACCTTAATTGAAACGGCTAGTCGTCCTTTCCGTTCAAAACGAATTCATATTGGAATGGATGAAGCTCATGATGTTGGTTTAGGTGCTTATCGACGTAAAAATGGATTCAAAGACCAATTTAGTATTATGAATGAGCATTTAAAAGAAGTAGTTAGCATCACTCAAAAACATGGATTAGAGCCGATGATGTGGAGTGACATGTATTATCGAGCGGGTTCTAGTACCGGTAATTATTATGATTTACAACCATAAATACCAAAAAAATTATAGCCGGGATTCCGGATATCGATATGGTTTATTGGGACTACTATCATGAAGATGAAAAATTATATGATACTTATATCCAAAACCATCAAAAGTTAAATAAAAAGCTGATTTTCGCTGGTGGGATATGGACCTGGAACGGAATTGCTCCTAATTATGGAAAAACTTTTGCCACAACGATAGCAGCTTTAACTAGTTGCAAACGGAATGGAGTAAACGAAGTTTTTGCAACGGTATGGGGCGATGATGGAAATGAAACACCTCTGATGACTATTTTGCCTGGATTACAACTTTTTGCTGAATTAACGTATCACAATGAATACGATGAGAAAAGAATGGAAAAAGAATTCAAATTTAATTTTGGTATGAAATTAGAAGAGTTTTTATATTTAAATGACTTTGATGAAACGCCTGGAGTGATGGAAGGAAACCTAAATATTTCTTCTGTGTCCAAATCTATTCTTTGGCAAGATCCTTTATTAGGACTATTTGACGAAACAATACGAGGACTGAATTTGAGTGAGTACTACCAAGAACTTAGTGAAAGGCTCAAACCACTCACAGAACAAGAAGGAGAACTCACTCTTCTCTTTGATTTTTATTATCATTTTGCAGATGTGTTAGCAATAAAAGCGGAGATGGGAATACGATTATCGGATGCGTATCATCAGAATAATAAAAATGAGTTACAAATCATTTTGCAACAAGCAAAACAATTAAGAGAAAAAGTAAAACAATTACAAGCATCACATCGTGGGGTATGGCTACAAGAGTACAAAGTATTTGGCTGGGAAGTAATCGATGTGCGCTATGGAGGAGTCGTTTCTAGGAACGAGACACTCATTCTGTTGCTGACTGATTATCTAGATGGAAAAATAGATCAGATTATGGAATTAGAAGAAACAAAATTACCTTTCTCAGGTCCTGAGTACCTAGGAGAAGGCACATTAGGAAGAGGATTCTACTCAGAATTGATAACGACAGGGAAAATTTCCGGCTTTTTTTAGTGTGCATCGCAACGAAGAGTAGTAGTTGGTTGCGGTATGCGCCAGAAAAGAGTTTGCCTCGCAACGAAGGATGCAAGTTGGTTGCGGTATGCGCCGAAAAAGGGCTTGCATCGCAACGAAGAGTAGTAGTTGGTTGCGGTATGCGCCAGAAAAGGATTTGTATCGCAACGAAGAGTGGTAGTTAGTTGCGGTATGCGTCGAAAAAGAGTTTGCATCGCAACGAAGAGTAGTAGTTGGTTGCGATATACGCCAAAAAAGGTAATCGGTCACTTACTCTACATTAGGCAAGTAGAAGGAATGCCACCCACTACCACATACATGGTAACGTTTCTTTAAAGCGGTTCGAATAACTTGTTTAGAAACGATTTCACCAGAAAAATCATAAATTTTCTTTACAGTTATTTGCTCTTCTGGAAATAATAGACTGAATTCTTTTGTTAGACGATGAATGGATGCATAAATATTTTCTTGAAGATTACAATGATTACAAAAACATTTTCTACCTCGAAGTTGAGTAAGAAGGGATTGACAATGTGCACATGGAACTCCTTTTTTTAATTGATGATACTGATAATTCGGTAGCTGGGAAAAAGAGTTTGTAGATAGGTGCATTTGAACTAATTTTTCTGCAAAAATTTTATTTTCTAATGTAATTCCTGATGAGAGACGTTTAAATGCATGAAGTCGTTCCTCTATTTGAGAACGTAAAATAATAGGTGCTTCTAACGAAGCGTTGAACAATGTAAATTGAGGATGAACAAAAATCAGAGAAGCTTCTACTGAGTAATCACATTGCCATTCATTTACAAGCTGACGTATAAGTAATTTACTGCGCTCCAATTGATGAAGTGGATTTTTTACTTGTTTATTTGGCTTTTTAAAAAGAGTTTGAGATTCCCAGTAATATTCTCCGATAAAATTTTTAATTTCAAAAATAAATATCTTTTTATTTGTAATTACTAAAGTATCGATTTGAACTTCGGAAAAATTTTGTTTGATACGTAAATCATGAATAACAATGCTATCCCATTCCATAGCTAATAGCCATTTATCAAATATGATTTCACCATCATAGCCCACTTGCAAAGTATAGAGTCGGTGTTTTAATGGCGAAGATAAACTCATTCGTTGTTCTAAAATTTGTAAAACAAATAGTTCTTCTGGTAGTGCGCGTTCTTTTAGATTCATTTGTTTCCCTCCTTGTTAAGACTCCCTTCCTTAATATCCGCAAAAAAACAGCAAATACTTTTAAAAATGTTTGTATATCAGATATAATGACAGTAATAAACTTATTTATTATGAGGGAGTGTAAATAAAATGGAATACCAAGAAATATTAGATTTTTGGTTTAAGGAAATAGATCCAAAATTTCACTTTAAAAAGGATGAACATTTCGATGAGGAAATTCGACAACGATTTTCTGAAGTTCATCGTCAAGCAGCTGCAGGTGAACTATGGCAATGGAGAGAAACGATTCAAGGGCGTCTTGCAGAAATCATTATCCTTGATCAATTTTCCCGTAATATGTTTCGAGATCAAGCAAAAGCATTTTCTACAGATGGAATTGCGCTTGTTTTAGCACAAGAAGCAATTCGTACGGAAGAAATTGACAAACTCACCACCAGCCAACGTTCGTTTTTATATATGCCTTTTATGCATTCAGAATCTATGGCTATTCACGATATCGCTATGGAACTATTCGCCGAAAAAGGTATGGAAAATACGCTCCAATTTGAAATAGGACATCGTGATATTATTGTAAAATTCGGGAGATTTCCTCATCGGAATAAAGCGTTGAATCGTGATTCTACTCCAGAAGAAGTAGAATATATGAAGGAAAATAAAGGATTTTAAAAAGCAGAAGGATCCACAGCAACGATTGCTGGAAATCCTTCTGCTTTCCTATTTAAAAAATTTAATTGTTTTCGACGGATCCATGACTGAAATGCTGAGAGTGAGCGTGATCATCTGACCAATTTCTAGATTGCATCATCCTACTGTTTTCGTGTTCATCATCTGTTTGGCTGGAGTGACAACTTCCTCTCGCCCCAGTACGCATCTCTGATTCAGTTCTATTTTCCCATGAGCTGTTCTCACTCTTGTGCATGGAACGATGTGTATTTCCCCAGTCTTCTTGATTTTCATTTTCTTCCCACATAGAAGAGTGGTTTTGCATGTGATGGCCGCCTTCGCTACGTTCCATGGTTTGTTGATCACCATTACCGTGTGCAGAAACGACTGTTGATGAAGCTGTAGCAAATACCAATAGTGCAGCAACTGAAAAAATTCCATTTTGGAACATTTTTTTGTTCATATTAATTTCTCCTATTCTTTTTGTTTCTATTTTCAGGAAAACCCAGATAAGATTTCTTAATTAAAAAGTCTTCCTCTGTGATATTTCCTCTTGCAAATTCTTTTTCAAGGATTTCTAATGCCGTTTCTTCTGTATCGTTTGGTTGTATCGGTTGCTGTTTCTTTTTTTCAATAAATAAAAAATTAGAAAAAGAAAAAGAGCAAAGCCGATTATCCTAAAGAGTAAAAATCCTCCCATCATACTAGTTCCCCGTTGTCCTCCACCCATTAATTGATTCATCCAACTAGATGAGAAAAAATGATGTCCCATTTACGTCACCTTCCTGTTCTTTTTTTCTATATCTTTATCATAAGAAAACATCATGGAGAAAATATGGAGAACCTTTTTTTCTTTTTTTGGTACAATTATAAAGAAAGAACCGTCTCCACGTTGTCTCCATCATTAACGAGTATGATAAAGAAAAGAGGAGGAATAAAATGAGAGTTTTAATTGTGGATGATGAACCGAATATTTTAAATATTGTAGAAGCTTACTTAGTTGCCAATCAATATGAAGTCTTTCGTGCTGAATCAGGAAAAGAAGCTTTGCAAAAATTTAGTGAACACCAACCCGATTTACTTGTTTTGGACCTCATGCTACCGGATGTATCTGGAATTGAAGTATGCAAACAAATTCGTAAAGACTCTTCTGTGCCGATCATCATGTTGACAGCACGTTCTTCAGAAAGTGATATTTTAAAAGGTTTGCATATCGGAGCAGATGACTATATTTCGAAACCATTTAGTCCGAAAGAATTAGTAGCACGTGTTGAAACAGTGTTACGTAGAGTCCAACCAATGAAAAAAGAATCTCGTCTTTCTTTTTATGAAGGTGAACTGGTAATTTTGCCAGAGTCGAGACAAGTTTTTTTAAAAGGAAAAGAAGTAGAGTATACAGCGAGTGAATACAATCTGTTAGAATTTTTGGCAAAGCATCCAAATCAAGTGTTCAGTAGGGATCAATTGTTGGAAAATAGTAAAGGCTGGGGGTATGAGAGTACCGATCGAGCCATTGACTCCCATATTAAAAATATTCGGCAAAAATTAGAAGATACACCTCGTCAACCCAAATATATTAAAACCATATATGGAGTAGGGTATCGATTTGGAGGGGAAGAATGAAACGGACCATTAGATGGCAACTTGTTTTCTCGTTTCTTTTATTCTCCTTTCTGATTATTGGCATGATTAGTTGGGGAACGATCCAATTGATGGATGTTTATTTTCAAGATTATGTTGAAGAGCGAAAAGAAACAGAGATTTCTGAATACGTGAAAGACATTGAAGATGCATATCAAATAGGGTCAGGGTTTGATGAAAAAATGATGAATAGTTTGCATATGTTTGCGATGCATTCAGATTTTTCGTTTGAACTGTATAACGAAGAAGGAGACCTCCTACAGTCTTCTGCTCAGTCTCACGATATGCAAGGAAATCATTCTATGCACGGAATGATGAACCAATCAACGAGTGATGAACTAGAAAGAAGCTACTCCTTAAAAAAAGACGGAAAGTCAATAGGTACAGCTGTTTTCCGTTTCAAAGAATCATCAAGCTATACAGAAGATGACCAGCAATTTATTACGAAAATGAAACAAAACTTTCTGATAGTGGGAGGAACTGCTTTTCTGTTTTCAATTTTATTTGCTGGGTCGATTGCACAAAAATTTAGTAAGCCACTTATTACAATCAATCATTTTACAAAAAAAGTTAGCAAGGGAGGCTATCAAGATTTTTTAGAACCAGATACTCCTATTGTGGAAATGAATGAACTAATGGAAAATTTAAATGAGCTGACTTCTCAATTAAAAAGACAAGAAAAAATGCGTAGCCAACTCTCTAGAGATTTAGCGCATGAAATCCGTACCCCTCTTACGACAGTAAAAGGAAACTTAGAAGCTATGATGGATGGAATTTGGGCACCAACTCCGGAACGATTAGAAACCTGTTATATTGAAATCAATCGAATGACTCGACTCATTGGTAATATTGAACGGCTGAATGAAATGGAAAGGGAGTCCTTGGTCATACAAAAAACAAAAGTAAACGTGAAGGACTTGAGTAATCAGGTGGTTGCCAATTTTGAAGCATTAATTAAAGAAAAACAGCTATCTATTCAAGTGAACGGAGAAAGTGTACAGGTACAGGCTGACAGAGATCGAATAAGCCAAGTCTTCACGAACTTATTAGCCAATGCGATTAAATTTACACCGGAAAAAGGAAGGATTTCTATTTCTATTGAAAAGAACAAGGAATATATAAAATGGACGATTCAAGATACAGGAAAAGGAATGAGTGTGGATGAATTAAGTCATATCTTTGATCGATTCTACATGGTTGATCCATCCAGAAATAGTCGTTTAGGTGGTCAAGGAATTGGACTGTCCATTGTAAAAAGTATCGTTCATGCTCACCAAGGAAAAATAACAGTAGATAGTATTCCTGAAAAAGGAACTTCTTTTACTGTGAAACTTCCTATCGAATAAAAATTTACAAACGGATTAGTAAAAGGAGTGTAACGAATGAAAGCAATTTTTGTGCATCAAGAAAAAGAAGGAACTACTTTAAAAATAGGAACAACTGAAAAACCTAGTATAAAAGAAAATGAGCTTTTAATTGAAGTGCATGCTGCTGGGATAAATCGTACGGACCTTTTAAGTCGAGAAAAAATGTCTAGTTCAACTCCACAAATGGGACTAGGGATTGAAGTGGCTGGAATTGTTGCAAAAGTAGGACAGAGTGAATCTGTTTTTGAAGTTGGAGACAAAGTGATGGGGCTCGTTAATAGAGGAGGATATGCAGAATATGCAGTCTTACCATCTGATCGTGCTATGAAAATCCCAGAGATGTTTACTTTTGAACAAGCAGCCGCAATCCCTGAAGTTTTTTTAACCGCTTATCAGACTTTGTTTTGGCATGGAAAGCTATCAAAAAAACAAACGGTTCTGATACATGCAGGGGGAAGTGGCGTTGGAACAGCTGCTATCCAGCTCGCTAAAGAACTTGTTGACGCAAATGTGATTACAACAGCCGGATCTAAAGAAAAACTAGAATTTTGTAAAGAACTAGGAGCAGATTTTTTGATTTACTATAAGAAAGAGTCCTTTGATGAAAAAGTATTAACAGCTACCAATAATCATGGAGTAGATGTGATCCTAGATTTTATTGGTGCTTCCTATTGGGAAAAGAATCTAAAAAGCATTAAAAAAGGAGGTCATTGGGTTCTAATTGGAACACTAGGTGGAAGTAAGATAGAAAATCTAGATATAACTAGTCTAATGATGAAATACATTACATTAACTGGAACGTTACTGACCCCTAGAAGTGATGCCTATAAATCTGAACTAACTCATGAATTTTCTGAAAAAGTATTACCAATTATGGAGAACAGTCGTATAAAACCGATTGTCCATAAAGTTTTCCCATTAGAAGAAGCAGAAGCAGCCCAACAATATATGGAAGAAAGTCGTAATATCGGGAAAATTATTTTAAAAATTAAATAAAAGTGGAAAGAGGTCCTTATGGAAAATAACACAAAAACATTTATAGAATATTTTGGTAAATTAGAAGCCGAACTTTCTGAAATCGTAAAAAAAGAATACAACGGGAATCACTTACCGTTTTATGAAAAAATTGATAAATCCAGTAATCATTCTGCCGTTGTCAAAAAATATGCAAATCAACTGAGAACGTTTGGAGATTTAAGAAATATATTGGCACATAATGATAATCGTGATATTGCTGTTCCTTCTAATCAAACAATAAAGGAAATAAAGTATATCCATAATTTGTTAATTCATCCTTTGACCGCTTTTCATATTGCCCAAAGAAAAGTTAAAAAGTTTGAAAAAGATACCCCATTAGTGGATGTTCTGCGTGCATTTAATAAAGAACGTTATTCTCAATATCCTATCTACGATCAAGGTCAATTTGAAGGGTTATTAACAGATAATGGAATCAGTTATTGGTTATCTAATCAACTGTCTGAATCTACGATTTCTTTAAAAGATATAAAAGTAGAGGACGTTTTGATCCATGACCAAAAGAAAGCCAATTATAAATTCATTCCGAGTACAATGGATATCTATGAAGTAGAAACCTTATTTGATGAGATTCATCGCGAAGCATTATTTGTGACAGATGATGGAGAGCCAAATCAAAAAATATTGGGAATCATAACTCGCTCTGATATTCTTCAGCAAAGAGAATAATTTAGAGATTACTATTATAAAAAAATATAAAAATAGCATCAAAGTAGATGATTCTACTTTGATGCTATTTAACGTTATTTACTTTCTACGGTACCAATTACTTCGTTAGCAAGAGAGTCACCAGTGTTGAATTCCAAGTTTTCAACATGGTCACCATTTGTGAAGATGACAATCATGTCATTAGAACGATTTGCGGCTTCTAAAGCTTGTAAATCAACAGTAGCAATCAACTGACCACGTGCAATTTGTTGTCCTTCTTCTATATAAACCGTGAAGGGTTCACCCTTTAAGCTGACAGTATCAATTCCCATGTGTAGCAATACTTCGATACCAGAGTCTGTTTGGATACCAACTGCATGTTTACTAGGGAAAATACTTAACACTTTACCAGCAATTGGAGCAAAAATATCGCCATTTGTTGGAATAACAGCAAAGCCATCTCCCATCATTTTATTAGAAAAGACATCATCATTTACTTCCTCGATAGGAATGACAGTTCCATTTGCAACCGAATAAATTTCTTGTCTTTTGGCTATTTCTACCGTTACAGGTTTGGATATGCCATGTCCACTAACTGTTTTAGCGGGTTGTCCGTGAAGCTGAGATAAAGCATCTGCTACGAATTGTACTTCCGTTCCCACAATGACTTGGTAGTTTGTTCCATCAATCAATTTTTAGCCAGGTACTCCTGTTTTTTTAATCATATCTTGATTAACTAAGCTAGTATCTTTTACTTCTAAACGTAAACGGGTCGTACAATTATCGATAGAGGTAATATTGTCTATACCACCAAGTGCTTCGTATAAGCGACTTGCCATTACTGCGAATTTATCATCGCCATTAGCAATCGCTCCCTCATTCTCAGAATCCTCAGAAGAAGACTCTTCACGGCCTGGTGTCATTAAATTAAAGGTCTTGATTACGAACATAAAAGTAAAATAGTATACGACTGCCATAACTAGTCCCAACAAAAGAAGCATGTACGGCTTATTTGCTATGGGGACTTTTAAACTTAAAACAAAGTCCACCAAACCGGCACTGAAGTTAAACCCTGCTGTCCATTGGAAGGTCGCTGCAATGAATAGCGAAATTCCTGTCAAGAAAGCATGAACTACAAATAAAGGCCAAGCAACAAACATAAAGGAGAATTCTAAAGGTTCTGTTACACCGGTAAAGAAAGAAGCAAAGGCAGCAGCAATCATTAAAGAAGCGACTTCTTTTTTCTTTTCAGGACGAGCTGATCGGTAAATGGCAAAGGCACCTGCAGGTAAGCCGAACATCATAACTGGGAAGAAACCAGCTTGATACATTCCGGTAACCCCTTTAATTCCTTCACTTGCCCAGAACTTACCAATATCATCAATCCCTGCTAAGTTGAACCAAAAGACGTTATTTAATGCGTGATGTAAACCTGTTGGAATTAATAGTCGATTAAAGAAACCATAAAGGCCAGCGCCTACTGCACCCAAACCTGAAATCATTCCTCCAAAGTAAACTAAAGAGTTATAAACCGGTGGCCATGCAAAAATCAATAGAGCTGACACAATTGCCATTACTCCAGCGGTTATAATTGGAACCGATCGTTTTCCGCTGAAAAAAGCTAAGGCCATTGGCAATTTAACTTGGGAAAAGCGGTTATACATGGCTGCTGCAATTAAACCAGCTAAAATCCCAATAAATACATTTTTATTATTAATAGCTTCAAAAGCTACATTAACAGTTTCTTGGCCGGTAAATAAAGCTACCGAACTGGAACTAACAAGAGTAATAGGAGTTAAAAAGGCAACCAAACCTGCTAAAGCAGAAGATCCATCTTTATCTTTAGACATTCCTATTGCCAAACCAACTGCAAATAAGATTCCCAAATTATCTAAAATAGTTCCTCCTGTTTTTATCAAGAAGGCAGCTAGGATGTTATTTGCACCCCAATCTGTTGGATCAATCCAGTAACCGATTCCCATAAATAAGGCTGCAATAGGTAATGTTGCTACTGGGAGCATTAAGGAGCGTCCCATCCGTTGCATATATGCTTTCATCTTTTTTCCTACCTTTTCTTTTATTATTTATGACTAGCAAGGCGAAGTCTTTCGATATGAATCGCCAAATAGCCTAATTCTTCTGTTGTAGTAGATAACTGATAATTTTTGATGAGCAAAACTCGCACTTGTTTTGCAACATGGTAACTTTCTGGATATTTAAGTTTAACCAATTCGATAATCTCATTATCTAAAGTGGTATATTGCTGATTATGAAAACGTTGGAGCAATAAACGTAAATGGTTCACTAAACGAGAATAATTCAAAGCCATTTCTTCTGCATGTAAGTTAATGTCCAATTCTCTTTCAATCAATTGAATAATATCTGAAACAATCGTTACTTCGCGGATACTACGATGATTGTCTTGTTCTCCACTTCGAGCGCTGTGGATATGGATCGCAATATAGCCTGCTTGGTCATAGGTATAAGGAATACCAATCGTTTTTGTCAAGTAGTCAACGGACCATTGTGCAATCGTAAATTCTTCACGATATAATATTTCAATTTCTGGTAGTAGTTTATTTCGTAAAATAATACCATCTTTTATATTTTGTGCTGCGAAAGCAATGTGATCGGTTAAAATAATTAATAAATGCTCATTCAATTTCTCCATCAAAACAATTTCTGCATGATCGATAATTTTTTCAGCAGCAAACAAATACTTCTCATCAATTTGACTCAACAAAGTCTGTAACTTCATTTGTCCTTCTGGTTCCAAAACAAATAAACGCTCTATATCACGAGAAAGTAATAAATCATTACGTTTTTTATCAAAACCAATTCCTTTGCCGATTGCTACTTTCTCTTCTCCTTGATCATCCACTAAGACAGCATTTTGATTCAATATTTTTTTTATTTTCATTTTATTTATCCTTTTCTGCAGAAATGGTCGTTTCATGGAGCGGAAATCCCTACAGGGCTATTTCTTATGGCCAATAAGAAAAAAAAAGCATGAAAAGACTGACAAGGAAGAGACTTCTCCCCTGAAAGATCTTTTCATGCCTAGTCGATCCTAGTCACATGAAACGCATGTGTTAACGTAAGCAATTTTAACAGACTTTTTAAAATTGTCAACAGATACAATTCAAAATAACTTTTTGTTTTTATCCAAAAGATTCTTCTACTTTTGAACGAACAGCCATTTTAATCCCAAACCCAGTCAAAGCACTTAAAACAGAAAAAATGGGAGACAATAAACTAAAGAATACAAAAGGGAAGTACGTCAATGTTGGAACTCCAAAGGTACTGGCAACAAAGCTACCGGCAATTCCCCAAGGAATCAAGTAGTTGATGACAGTTCCACCATCTTCTAACGTACGACTTAATACGGATAAATCGAGATTTTTTTCTTTATAGATTTCTTTGAAAGCATTCCCTGGTAAAATTACGGACAAAAATTGTTCTCCAATAAAAATATTGACACCAATGGAAGTAAGTAAAGTAGCAATCACCACTCCAGATACCGTGTGGATTTTTTTAGATAAAGAAGTCATCACCGTTCCAATCAATTCTGTCTCCATCAATAATCCACCTAAAGACAACGTCAGGATGATGAGTGAAACAGTAGGCATCATGCTTTCAATCCCGCCGCGAGAAAGGAGAGCATCAATTTGTTGATTACCTGTCACCGATACAAAACCAGATTCGATGGAAGAAGCAATTTCAGTAATTTTTACAGAAGGATTTTGGAAAAAGATAAAGAGAATCGCTACTCCGATGTTTATTAAAATCGTTAAAATAGCTGGAATTTTTCTCCATGCACAGATAAACATTAACAAAATAGGAATGAATGCCCAATTTGAAATGGTGTAGTTGTTTTCTAAAACTTGAATCACTTCTTGGATTTCCAAAAGAGGTGCAGATTGATTGGTTATTCCAAAAATAGAAAAAAGGATTAAAGAAACAGTAAAAGCAGGAATCGTAGACCAAGACATATGCTTAATATGTTTAAATAAATCGACTTCCGCAATAGCTGCAGCTAAGTTTGTTGATTCGGATAATGGTGACATTTTATCACCAAAAATAGCACCCGATGCAATTGCTCCAACGATAAGAGGGGGATGAATTCCTAATGTAGTTCCAATTCCAAAAAAGGCAATCCCGATCGTCGACATAACGGTAAAAGCACTTCCTACCGCACTACCAACAATGGCGCAAACGATAAAGACAGAAGGAACAAACCATTTGATACTAATTACTTGAAACCCTTTTACCATCAAGGTGGGAATGATTCCTGCTTGAATCCAGACGGCAATGAGAGCACCTACTAAAATAAAGATAAAAATAGGAATGATTCCTGGCTTGATTCCATTTACGATTCCTTCATGCAATTGATCAAAGGATATCTTTTTAATTCCGGCATAAAGCATAACCAGAGCAATCGAAAATAGAATAGCGATATTTGGTGAAACCTTTAACCCAATTACCCCAAAGGCAATACTCATGATGACGATTCCTAATACGATACTAGCTTCTACGATACTTGGTTTATTTTTTTATTCATTTTTATGTCTCCTTTTGATTGTTTTATTTTTACAAGTCAAAAGAGCCACGATAACGAATGATTCCCCCGCAATTCATTGTCTCCCTACCTCCTTTAAAATAAAAAAACGCCCTCAGCTATAAATAGCTAAGGACGAATTCTCTTCGTGGTACCACCTTAATTTAAAAACAATTTCTTGTTTTCCTTGTTAGATTATATGTAAATGTCAGCTTGAACGTGTAATTCTGTTTATAAACTATGGTCGATTCTCAGCTACCATCGACTTTCTTTACAGGGAGTTTAAAACGTACTGGCGAACAAGACATAGCGTTAACTCTTGCTATGTGAAGAGGAAAGATAGCTATAACTATATCAGGGTGAACTTAAAAAAGCTAGTTATTTGTGAAAATAGATATCTTATATTTCTTATCAACCCTTTTTAACCCTTATTCGTTATCATTTTTAAATATCGATAAATAGTAGGCTCGGATACATTTAGGACTTCAGCAACTTGACTGACTGCTCCTTTTAATTGAAAAATGCCTTTTCTCTCTAATTTTTCAACCATTTCAATTTTTGCTTCGGTACTTAATGTATATTTTCCATCTAGTATTTTGGGATCGATTGTTTCATAAATAATTTCTTGAATACTATTTGAAAGGATTTCAACCATGCCTTCTCCTGCTTCTGAGGGAGTAGATTTTGAATTAGTAGAATTCAGTACAACTTCAGAAATAGGAGAAGAAAGATTGGCTAATTGTAAGATATCATCGGATAGCTTCTGATAGATAGAATTGTCAATATTAATACAAAGTAATCCTTCTAAATGATCTTCCTCATCTTTAATCAGAAAGGTGGACCCTTTAATTTCTTTTCCAACTTTATTTCGTGCTTTATAATTAGTTACAAAATTTGTATCCATTTCTTTATTTTTTTTCATTAACTCCAAAGCAAAACCTGTAACAGGAGAGTCTAGAGTACGCCCACTAATATGATTGTTTTCAATAGCAGCAATGGAAGTTCCATCCTCATCAATGAGATGAAGTATAATTTCATGATTTGATCCTAATGTTTTTCCTAGAAAATGTACTAAATCAATATAATGCTTTTTCTTTTTGGGTTTCATAGCAATCTTCCTTTAGCTTCATTTCTATCAGTATATCAAAAATACGATTCTTTTTCACCCCGAGAACAAATTATTAGAATTTTAATAATTTATTCTCGTAATAATAAATAGTTATAGACATTTCGTTTGAAAAGGTTTACAATACTTTATGGAAAGATAAAAGGGATCAAATGCAAGGGGAAAAGGAGTAGATAGTATGACAAATTATAATTTCGATCGTTTAGCAAATCGGAACAATGATTTTTCTAAGAAATGGTCGAAGTGCTTTATTGAAGAAAGGTTTGGTCCAGTACCAGATGACTATATCTCTATGTGGATTGCAGATATGGATTACGAGTTAGCACCTCCCATCTATAATCACTTAGAAAAAATCCTGAGTAAAAAAACGTTAGCTTATATTTATCCATATGAAGAATTTTTTAAAGCCGTTCAATATTGGATGAGTTTTAAAACCAAGAAAGAAGTTCCTTTGGAAGAAATTACATTGGATTATAGTATTGTTAATTCTTTATACCATGTTGTTCAAACATTCACGAAACCTGGAGATCGTGTTCTTATCAACACTCCTGTATACAATCCATTTCGAGAGGCTACGAAGCGAAATCATGCTATATTAGTCGAAAATGAATTGGATATCGATGAAAAGAACCGTTATGTAATTGATTTTGAGGAGTTAGAGCGTCAAATGGTGGAACAACTTCCTAAAATATATATTTTATGTAATCCACACAATCCAGGGGGTACCGTTTGGTCTCGTGAAGATTTAAACAAAATTTCTGATTTATGTTTAAAATATAACATTATTTTAATTTCTGATGAAGCACATTCTGACCATATTAATCAAAATATTTTTACAAGTACTCTAGAGCTAGATGAAAAATATCGTCAAAATTTAGTATATCTTAATTCACCGAACAAAGCTTTCAATATTGCCGGTTTGAAAACGAGTTATGTAATTATACCCAGTCACAAATTAAGAACTCAATATCGTGAAATTTTGGAAGCTTGTCATGTTGAAGAACCGAACGTTTTCGGTGCAGCAGCATTGATTTCAGGTTACACACCAGAAGGACGTGAATGGTTAGAATCTTCATTTGATTATATTATTAAAAATTATGAATGGGCAAAAGAATTTATGGCAAAAGAAACTCCTATGCTAGAGATTATGCCAATGGATGCTTCGTATGTCCTATGGGTTAATGTTTCAAAAACAGGAATGACTGGAGACACATTCACGTGGAAACTAGCTCAAGAAGAGGGGATTTTATTTCAAGAGGGAAGTTCGTTTGGTCAAAGCGGAGAAGATTTTGTCCGAATTAACTTAGGAACATCTAAAGAACTCGTTCAAAAAGCATTTAATCGTATGGCAAAATGGTTAAATGAAAAGAACATTCAAGAACAAGAAGGAGAATAACATGTCAAAATTACCAGAAGCAGTAGGACCTTATAGTGCCTATACCGTCGCGCATGAAATGCTTTTCTCCTCAGGACAATTACCGATTGATCCTGAGACGAATGAATTAGTGGAAGCCAACATAACAGCACAAACTACACAATCGTTAGAGAATATCAATGCCATTTTAATCAAAGAAGGAATACCGTTTAGTAATATTATTAAAACTACTGTTTTGCTAAGTGATATTAATGATTTTGCTGCAATGAATGATGTTTATGCACAATATATGAAACAACCTTATCCAGCTCGCTCTGCATTTGAAGTGGCGAATTTACCAAAAGGTGCTCTTGTCGAGATAGAATTTATAGCAGACATGCGTATTTAAAAAAAGGAGTTCTAATTATGGAAATTGTTATTATTGGAGGAATTGCGGCTGGAATGGGAGCTGCGGCGAAAGCTGCACGAGAAAATCCAGAAGCAAACATTACGGTTATTGAAAAAGAAGAATATGTTTCTTTTGGAGCATGTGGATTACCTTACTATTTAGGAGGACAATTCGAAGACGAAAATTTTATGTTTGCTCGTACTGTTCAACAAATGGAAAAAACAGGAATCGATATAAAAATAGGTCATGAAGCCACAAAAATAGACTATGATAAAAAAGTAGTCACTTATGAAAATGTTCAAACGAAAGAAGAACAATTTATTTCTTATGATCGTTTGATGATTGCTTCAGGTGCGAGCGCAATCATTCCAAAAATCGAAGGAGTCGATGCTAAGAATGTTTATACATTTACTCGTTTGAAAGCCGTTCAAGAAATAAAAGATCACTTAGATGATTATCAAAATATAACTGTAATAGGTGGTGGGTTCATCGGCGTAGAAGTATCTGATCAACTCGCTCAATTAGGTAAAAAAGTTACCATGATTGAAGGACTAGATCGATTGATGTCTACACAATTTGATCCTGAATTTTCAGAAAAAATAAAAACAGCTGTTGAAGAAGAAGGCGTAGAAATTCTTTTAGACCAATTCGTTAAAGAACTTGTTGTAACAGACGGAATCGTTACTCAAGTGAAAACAGATGAGAAAACGATTGATACGGATCTAGTTATACTTGCGATTGGATACAGTCCCAATACAGCATTTGCTAAAGACGAGCGTTTAAATATGTTGAAAAATGGTGCGATTGTGATTGATCCTTCTGGAGAAACTTCCATTCCAGATGTATTTTCCGCTGGAGATTGTGCTTCCTCCATGCACCGTCAATTAGGAGATATTTATCTTCCACTTGCAACAATGGCAAGTAAGATTGGACGTATTGTAGGAGTAAATATTGTTTCTGAAAACAAAAAGACATTAGAATTCATAGGAAGTCTAGGCACTGGCGCAGTAAAAGCGGGCAATTATGAAGCAGGTCGTACAGGAATGAATGAAGCAGAAGCTGAAAAGCTAGGAATTGAATATAAAACAACTCTTATTTCTACACCAAGCTATACAAACTACTGGCCAAACCCTACTTCCATTGATATGAAGTTGATTTATGAAGTGGGAACAAAAAAACTATTAGGCGCTCAAGTTTTTGGTGAGAAAGATGCCGTATTACGTATGACTGCACTAACAACTGCCATCCATGCAGGTTTATCAACCGATGAAATTGGCTTTATCGATTACGCTTATGCCCCACCATTCGCTACAACGTGGGAACCACTAAACATTGCTGCTAATACAGCAAAATAAGGAGAAAAATCATGATAGATATTCCATTATTTACAGGTTTTCTGAAAATGAGTAATTATATTACATTGATTGCTTTTGTTGCTCTTATAGGTGCTTATGTACTTCTAACAGGATTAAAAAAACGTAAATCATCGTTCCAAAATCGGATGATAGCAGCTCTTATTTTAGGATTGGCAATTGGTGTTGCCATTGACTTATTTGGTACAAACATTGGAGCATTATATACTGATTTTGCACAAAGTGAAATTACTAGTTGGTTTAGTATTTTTGGTTCTGGATTCATTCGTCTGGTGCAACTATTGGCAGTTCCAATTGTATTCCTGTCCATTATTGAAGTGATTACTAAAGTAGAAGGTACAGATATCAGAAGTTTGACTGGAAAAACCTTCGCTATTTTATTAGGAACAACTGCTATCTCTGTTGTTGTTATGATCCTCTTGCTGAAAATATTCCCATTAGATGCTACAAGTTTCACTGGTGAGATCGCTGCAGGAAAAGCGGATCAAATAGGTAGTATTGGCTCTCAAAGTTTCCCTGAATTTTTCTTAAACTTAGTACCGAACAATATATTCTCTGTATTTTCTAACAATGGTGCAATTGTATCTGTAGTAATTACTGCTGGATTATTTGGTAGTGCCATTCGTTTCTTGAAAGGTAAAAAGCCTGAGAAAGTTGCTCCATTTTTAAACTTTTTAACTTCTAGTAAAGTAGTGGTTAACAGTGTACTAACAAACGTTATTAAAGTAATGCCTTATGGAGTTACTGCTTTAATTGCAACCACTATTATTTCAAATGGTCTTTCTGTTATCATGAGTGTTATTAGTTTTATTCTAGTGCTTTATTTAGGAGTAGTGGCGATGCTAATCGTCTACATGGGTCTTTTATTACTAGTTGGAGTAAATCCCTTCCAGTTCTATAAAAAAGCATTCACAACTATGTTATTTGCATTCTCAAGTCGTTCAAGTGTTGGAACTCTTCCTTATACTTTGAATACTTTGAAAGACTTAGGAGTATCTGACCAAAGTGGAAACTTCGTTGCAACTCTAGGAACTTCCATTGGTATGAACGGTTGTGCTGGAATTTTCCCTGCCATGTTAGGGATTCTTTTAGCTACAGCTACAGGTGTTGAAATGAACTTTGCCTTCTATGTTCTATTGATTATTGTTGTAACTATTGGTTCAATCGGAATTGCGGGAGTACCGGGGACTGCAACTGTTGCTGCTACTGTTACTTTGAATAGTTTAGGCCTTGGAGCATACATGTCTCGTATTGGAGCAATCTTTGGAATTGATCCAATTATTGATATGGGTCGTACCATGATCAACGTTACAGGATCAATGGTTAGTGCGATTATTGTAGACCGTTGGGAAGGTACGTTTGATGCAGAACAATTCAAACTTCCTCCAGCAGTCGAGGAAGAAACAGCACAAGAGAGTCACTAATTTTAAATATAAAAAAGCATAAAAAGGCATAAAAAAGGCTCAGTCTATCTTACTAAAGATAGACTGAGCCTTTTTTGCTAGCTAATAAAACAAAAAAATACAACCGCTCTATCACAACTCTCTATTTATGAAAGTTTCAGCTACCTTCTATAGATAGAAGAAAAAGAGTTGGAAATGAAATTATTTTTCGTTTAACTGAATCGGGTGAGGATGTTCAAAAGCTAATACAGAGTCAAGATTTTCAAAAATCCAAATTATTAGTTATTTATAGTATTTTACAAGTTGATTTACTATTTCTTAAATTTTCTCGTGGCATGTACTTAGAAAAAGTTCTAACATACCACCCTGAAATAACAAGAAAAGAAGTCACTCGTTTTATTGAAAGACAAATTGAGAACAATGAAAAAGCACATAAATGGTCAGAAAAAACAGTAAAAGAGCTATCGAATGCATTTCTTCGAATATTAGTAGAAGGTGGATTCATACAGAAAATGGACTCTGATACATATCAAATCCAACGGATGATTCTCTCCTTAGATGCGGAGAATTTTTTAAGGGAAAAAGGATACAAACCAGCTGCAGAAGTCCTGTTAGGAGAGCTTTTATGAAAACAACACAAGAGAGACTAAAAGTATTACAAGAAAGACTTCTGAAACCTAACTTTTTAGAAAATAAAAGCTTAGGCAATGAAATGAGTTTTTATATATTCGACTATGATCCATCAGATGAACTCTTCGTGCGCGAAGAGACGCCTGATATATTCAGTTTTGTAGAAAAGAATAGACCGGTCATTCACTTTCAAGTATTTGATCTTTACGAAATCATTCTATCGTTTTTTGAAAAACGTGGATATATGGAGAAAAGCTTTAAAGTTGAAGGAAAAGTTGGCTGAAATGGCTTGATGTGATGAAATTCTATTATTTAATCTTAGCCGATTTTGCAAGGAACGCACCTATATTATTTTAAGTTTAGTTGCTAAAGTAGTTCTTGCGTGAATCTCTGTTGCAGGGATTAAAAGCCAGGTTAAAGTTAAGTAGAAAAGAATTGTATATAAAAATATATTTTAACTCTGTAGAAAGTTGATGATTTGAATGTTAACCATTTTCTTTTTAATCGTACGGAATAGACTTTTTCTGACGTATTAAAGACGGGGGTAAAATCTTTAAATTATAAAAGGAAGCGTTTGAATGTTAAAATAGAATATATGCAGGAGAGCTAACAACACATAGATTGATGACAAGTATTTGAAAGGAGTTTTATAAGATGGCTACAGCAAAAGTTAAATTACGCTCAGATGGCTCTTATCAAGAGGTACCGATTACAGGTGAAGATAAACCACAAGTAACACAAGAGGTCAAAGACGGTTGGCAGAATATTGTTAACCTCATCGCTTCATTTGCGGATGTGCGTGCGGGGTTGATCATGGAAATTACTAAAGAGTCCATGCACGTCTTTATGATGAGTGAAAATGAATCGAATCCATATAAAGCTGGCGGGAACGATTACCTGTGTCACGGTCTCTACTGTGAAACAGTCATTGGTACCGATAGTGAATTTTCTGTTGTTGATGCCCGTAAATTAGAGGCATGGAAAGATAATCCAGATATGGACATCGACATGATTTCTTATCATGGTCTTCCGATTAAATGGCCAGATGGCGAATTTTTTGGAACGATTTGTGTCCTGGATGATAAGCCAATGGATCTAACTGAAAATCAGCAACATTTATTAAGAGAATTTAGAGCCTCACTCGAAAAAGATTTGCAATTACTAGTCGAAAAGAATAAGTAATAACTACTTAATACTCGAAAAACCCGTTCATTCTAGTTACTAGAGTGAACGGGTTTTATTTGATATTCGACCACTTCATCTGGTTACTCAGAATTTCTGTAGTTTATTTATCTCGCACTAGTGGATTACCTAATTTAGATTCATCAGCTATTTCTAATTTTTGAATCCTATCTTTAGTATCTTTAACCTTGAAGAATCAAGGTTAAAGATATTCTTTTATCTATTCGTTAAGGACAGATGATAAAAAGATTAGAAAAATGGTTGACTTTCTAATTTGCTCAGGTTAAAGTAGGGACACTAAAAAAAACAAGACAAGGAGCGGTACTGATGATGAATATGAAAACAACTTTCGTAAAAAATAATAGTAGCGCTCAACCAGTTATTTTATTAATTATTAAGCCCTAGGATTCGAACTATTAAATTAGTTGAGTCCTCATTTGTGTTCCACGGAGGGCTTGGCATTATTGAAGCCCTTCATTGCGAAGGGCTTCTTTTTTTATTACTGGGTCTAACTAACTTGGAGGTGTCAGCATGAAAAAATATTTAATTAGACGATTGATGATTGGATTTGTCGTCCTATTTTTTATCACATTTTTGTCTTATATGATTATCAACTTTGCCCCTGGTGATCCGGCTACTTTATATGTGAGTGCCGATGCTACGGAGGAGCAAATCAATCAAGTGAGAGTGAGCTTAGGTTTGGATAAACCGCTCCTGATTCGTTATTTCTACTGGTTGAAAGAATTACTGCAAGGGAATTTAGGAAATTCTTTTGCAACCCGACAACCCGTAACAAATATCTTGATGGAAAGAGTTGGACCTACTTTAATTTTGATGGGAGCATCATTAGTAGTTGCATACCTAGTTGCGATTCCATTAGGAATTTATAGCGCAGTCAAACAAAACACATGGGTAGATTATCTGATTACCGGTTCATCCATCCTAGGCGTTTCGATCCGAACTTTTTCTTTGGACTATTTCTGATTTATATTTTTGGAGTGCAATTGAAATGGTTACCGACGGGTGGTAGGCAAGTTCTTGGATCAGACGGTGGCTTTGTAGAGCAACTACAGCATCTGATTTTACCAGTAACGGTTATTGCATCAACCATTTCAGCGAACATGATTCGTTACGTTCGTTCCAGTATGATTGATATTTTTGGAGAAAACTACTTACGAACAGCAAAAGCAAAAGGATTAAAACCTAGTCAAATTATTTTCCGACATGGGATTCGTAATGCATTTGTACCAATTATTACAATCATTGCATCAGATATCCCCAAGCTTATTGGAGGAGCGATTGTAACCGAACAGATTTTCCAATGGCCTGGTCTAGGTGCATTAACGATTTCATCCATTCAATCACGTGACTACAATGTTTTAATGGCTATTACACTGGCTTCTGCAGTGACTGTGTTATTAGCTAATGTATTAATGGATATTTTCTACGCTGCAGCAGATCCACGGATTCGTTATAGCGAAAGTTAGGAGGGGTATAGATGGCTACAACTACATCTGAGTTTACACGTGTTTACGCGGAAGGGACAACTTTTCCGAAAGAAGAACATCTATCAAAAACAATTAAAGCAGAAAGCAACAAAAAAATTATTTTCAAACGATTTATGAAACACAAGCCGGCAGTGATCGGAACCATTGTTTTCATTATCATGATTTTAATGGCGGTATTTGCTCCACTCGTTACAAATTTTCAGCCCAATTTAATTACACCAGATTTTGAAGCCAATCCAAGTAGCACGTACTGGTTGGGTACGGATGGTGTCGGACGAGATGTATTTAGTCGCTTAATCTACGGCTCACGGGTTTCTTTGTTTGTTGGTGTTAGTTCAGTTGCTATTTACACGGTAATCGGAACAACGCTAGGTCTAATCGCAGGATTTTTCGGGGGTAAGGTAGACAACTTCATCATGCGATCGACAGAAATTATTCAATCGTTTCCTTCTTTTATGGTGATATTAGTTCTTGTTAGTATTATAGGACCGGGAGTAGGAACGATTACTCTAGTGTTAGGACTGTTAAACTGGGTGCCCCTTTCCCGCATTGTGCGTGGAAATGTTCTGACTATAAAAGATAGCGAGTATATTCAAGCAGCTATTTCCGTTGGGTATAGTACCCCTCATATTTTATTTAAAGAAATTTTACCCAATGTACTGTCCAATATCTTTGTCAATGCAACCTTTGGAATTGCCAGTGCCATATTAACGGAATCCTCCCTCAGCTTCTTGGGTATGGGAATCCAACCACCAACAGCGAGTTGGGGAAATATTTTATCTCAAGCTCAGTCACTGACGGTCTTATCCAGTCAACCATGGCTTTGGATTCCAGCAGGAATTATGATCCTATTAGCAGTATTATCCATTAACTTTATTGGCGACGGCCTACGTGATGCCTTTGATGGTACAAAAAATTAAAATTTGGAGGAAAACAACATGATGAAAATGAATAAAAAAGCAATGGTATTTATGCTGACAGCAAGTATGCTTGTATTGGCAGCGTGTGGGAATGCAGATGGTGCAGAAGATACAGATTCAACGAAGGCAAGTGGGGTCGCCACTGAAACAGCTTCGGACACCCTTTATGTAGGGGTAACGAATCCAATGGGGAATTTAAGCCCCATTAATGCAAGTGGTGTTTCTACCCGTTGGGTACAACGGTATTTCTTTGATACGTTGTTGGAAATGACGACACCCTTAGAATTTGAACCCAAACTAGCCGATTCATTTGAAACAACAGATAATCAAAACTATACAATCAAGTTAAACCCGGATGCTACTTGGACAGACGGCACACCTATTACAGCAGAAGATGTCGTCTTTACGATGAACCTACTTGCTAATCCAGAAGTACAAACAGTTGGACTGTACCTAACGTCACTGGATGGCGTTAATAGCTCTAGTAAGTTGGACAGTGGTACTGAAATTCCTAATCTAGTTGTGGTGGATGAACATACACTTACGTTTAAGACGAAAGTCCCGACAGATCCTAATTATGTAAAAGAAATGGTTGGAACATCCATCTTTATCCAACCGAAACATGTCTTGGAAGAAATCCCCGTAGCCGAGCTTGATGGTTCTGATGCATTTATCAAACCAACCGTCACAAGTGGACCGTATAAATTTGTAGAATATGTTCAAGATTCACATCTAGAATTGGCAGCTTATGAAGATTATTATCGAGGAGCACCTGCTATTCCAGAAGTATTCATTCGTGTGATGTCAGGAACGAACTTAGCAACGGAATTACAAACGGGTGGTGTAACGATGAATGCCGGTGGAGGTATCGGTGAAATATCTATTTCCGATATTGATATGGTTGAAAGTGTAGATGGTGTAACGGTTAAAACGCAACCGGCTTGGACCGCTCAATTTGCTTATTTCAATAACACTCGTTTGGATCAAAACATTCGTTTGGCAATGTCGCATGCGGTTAATCGCGATATGATTGTAGATAACTTGCTTAAAGGAAATGCAGAAGTAATTGCTGCCCCTTATACCTCTGCAAGTCCTTATCAGAATGAATCACTAGATCCGTTAGCCTATGATCCAGAGAAAGCAAAAGACTATATCGAAAAATCAGATTATGATCTATCAAGACCGATTGAAATCATGGTTCCGACTGGAAATAAAGTACGAGAACAATCCGCTAACTTGATTGAACAAGATTTGGAAGCAGTCGGCTTTACAGTGGAGCAAGTAACGTATGACTTCCCAACAACTTTAGAAAAAGCTCGTGCTGCTGAATATGATATTTATCTAGGTGGAATTGTTGTTTCAGTTGATCCAGACTTGACAACTTATTTTGGAACGACCGGTTCCTCTAACTACGCTGCTGTTTCCAGTACAGAATTGGATGCCTTACTGGATGCAGGTAAAGCAGAGACCGATAGTGCCAAACGAAAAGAAATCTATGATGAGTTTCAAGTGAAGATGCAAGAGCAAGCACCAATCTTACCCCTTTATTCCCAACATGATGTTTTCATTCAACATGATGTTCTAGATGGCGGGATGAAAGAGTACTGGGGTGGTTCCTTGTATGACGTTCATACATGGACATTGAAATAAAAAAGTGGAGGTAAGAAAATGACAGTTTCCCAAACAAATCAATTAGTAGCAAAAGCAAAAGAGATGGCTGATAAAAGAATGGCGTCTTTCGAGGATTACTTACGCCTCGAATCCGTTTCAACAGAAAAAAGACAAATTCCTGAAACAGTTGCCTACGTTCAATCATTGATTGAAGAAGTAGGTGGAGAAGTACAAATTCTGGATGACTTAGGTGGACACCCTGTTGTTTATGGGTATTTCCAAGCTTCAGAGGGAGGGAATCCTAATAAAACTCTTCTTTTCTACAATCACTACGATGTCCAACCGTCAGATCCATTAGATGAATGGAAAACGGAACCTTTCGAACCTACTGTTTTGGATGGTATTCTCTATGCACGTGGTGTGTCTGATAATAAAGCCAACTTTATGGCACGCCTAAATGCTTTATCCATTTTAAAAGAATCGGGTGGATTCCCTTGTAACGTGAAATTCTTAATAGAAGGAGAAGAAGAAATCGGCAGTCCTAACTTAGATCCGTACATTGAAAAATATACAGATCTTTTCAAAGCAGATGCTTGTATTTGGGAAGCAGGATCAAAAGATAAATATGAAAACTATGTAGTCAGTGCCGGAATGAAAGGAATCGCCTATTTTGATTTGGAAGTAACAACGGCTAACATTGATATTCATTCCTCGATGGCGGCTATTATCGACAATCCAGTATGGCGAATGATTCATGCCTTAGAATCAATGAAAAATATTGACAACGACATTCTTGTAGAAGGGTTTTACGATGGAGTTACCCCTTTGTCTGAAAAAGATAAAGAAGCAGCTGCCAATCAACCCTTTGATGCAGAAAAAGTTAAAGAGCAATATGGACTCACTGGGAAGTTGATTACAGAAGGAGGACCTGTAACCGAGAGCGAAGCGTTAGCTTTTTATCCAACCATGACCGTATGTGGCTTTTCAAGTGGGTATACAGGACCGGGAATCAAGACCGTCCTACCTAAAATGGCAAAAGCAAAACTAGATTGTCGTTTAGTTCCTGGTCAAGACCCAACCCATATTCACGATAGCATCCGTCGCCATTTGGATGCGAATGGTTTTTCTGATATTTCCTTAACGATGGTTGGAGCAGAAGGAGCACAGCGAACGGATTTAGATGATCCATTTATAGATATGGTAGTCCAAACAGCTCAAAGTGTTTATGGAGAAGCGAATCCTGTGGTTGTTTCACCAAGTATGGCTGGAACTGGGCCTAGCGAACTATTTGAAAAATACTTGCAACTACCTATTGCTGGTGTAGGAGCAGGTTGGGCTAATTCAGGAGCGCATGCTCCAAATGAAAATATTCGTTTAAATGATTTTTATCAAAATATCGCACATATGGTAACATTACTGACTGCATTTGGTGTTTAGACTTTAGAGAGGGGTGAAAACATGCAAAAGAAACTATTGGAAGTTAAAAATTTAGAAATATCTTTTCGAACGTACGCAGGAGAGGTTCATGCAGTTAGAGGTGTGAATTTTGACTTATACAAAGGAGAAACACTAGCGATTGTAGGTGAATCTGGTTCAGGGAAATCAGTTTCAACGCAAGCAATTTTAGGTTTGTTAGCAAAGAATAATACGATGATAAAAAAAGGTGAAATTCTTTATTTAGGTCAGGACTTATTGAAGTTAAGTGATGTTGCCATGCAAGATATTCGTGGTAAAGAGATTGCGACCATCTTCCAAGATCCGATGACATCGTTAAACCCAACTATGACGGTAGGCAAGCAAATTGCAGAATCCATTGTGCAACATCAAGAAACGAGCCAAAAAGAAGCGATGGCACAAGCCCAAGAGCTTTTGGAAATGGTAGGCGTCAAAGACGTTGAGAATCGGATGAAGCATTATCCCCATCAATTTTCAGGTGGAATGCGACAACGGGTGATGATTGCCATTGCCCTTGCTTGCAAGCCCAAAATATTAATTGCAGATGAGCCAACAACCGCGCTGGATGTTACCATTCAAGCGCAAATTTTAGAACTAATGAATGAACTAAAAGATAAAATTGATACGGCTATTATTTTTATTACGCATGATCTAGGTGTGGTAGCCAACATGGCGGACCGTGTGGTTGTCATGTATGCCGGGAAAATAGTAGAGTGGGGAACAGTGGATGAGATATTTTATAATCCACAACATCCCTATACGTGGGGGCTATTAGCCTCTATGCCTACGTTGGATCAAGTTGGTCAATCCCTTTATTCTATCCCAGGAACACCGCCCAATATGTTGCGTCCACCAGTAGGAGATGCTTTTGCTGAACGAAACGTATATGCTTTGGCTATTGATTTTAAAAAAGAACCACCTATTTTCCCGATTTCGAAAACACATTATGCGGCAAGTTGGCTGTTGCATCCGGATGCACCTGATGTAATGCCACCTGCAGAGATTGTTCGTCGTAGAGATCGTTTTAAAGGAAAGATGAAAAGGAGGGAAGAGGGATGACTCAAAAGCGCAAGAAGCTATTAGAAGTAAAGCGACTCAATCAATATTTTAATGAGGGAAAAGCAAATGAGGTTCGAGCGGTTCAAGATCTCTCCTTCTTTATCTACGAAGGGGAAACATTTGGCTTAGTAGGTGAGTCTGGATCAGGTAAATCCACAACAGGAAAACTCATTACAAAACTACAAGAGGCTACCTCTGGTGAAATTACCTTTGATGGGAAGGATATCAGCCACGTAAAAAAACGGAAGGATTTACAAGCATTCCGTAAGTCAGTTCAAATGGTCTTTCAAGATCCGTATGCATCTTTAAATCCTAAAAAAACGGTGATGGAAATCATAGGTGGAGGTTTGGAAGTACATGGTTTGACCCAAACACAAGCTGAAAAAGAAGCAAAGGTTTATGAACTCTTGGAGTTAGTCGGTTTAAATCCAGAGTATGCGACGCGCTACCCTCGTGAGTTTTCCGGTGGGCAGTGTCAACGAGTTGGGATTGCCCGTGCGTTAGCTGTTAGTCCATCCTTTATCGTTGCAGATGAAGCGATCTCTGCCTTGGATGTTTCGATACAAGCGCAGATTGTTAATCTAATGAAGAAATTGAAGAAGGAACGTAAGTTAACCTATTTATTTATTGCGCATGATTTGTCGATGGTAAAATACATTAGTGATCGAATTGGGGTTATGAATGGAGGAAGGCTTTTAGAAATTGCTCCAGCAGATGACCTCTACAATTGTCCTCTCCATCCTTATACAGAATCATTGTTATCGGCGGTTCCCGTTCCTGATCCAGATAAGGAACGCCAAAGGAAGCGAATCGGGTATGACGAAACGTTCCATCAATATGCGAATGATTCCGAAGTGGCACTCTATGAAGTTGCCCCGGAGCATTATGTTTACTGTAGCAAGCAAGAAATTCCATTTTTAAGAAAAAAACATGAACGAGCGATGGATCAAGTGGAGCAAAATAATACATATGAGAAAGCAGGGGTATCATGGAACGTACAACAGTAAAAGGAACAGATACGTATCAAGCTTGGGTAAAAGAATTAGAAGGAAATTTTGAAGAAACAGTAGAAATGAGACGTTATTTACATCAGTACCCGGAGCCTTCTTTCGAAGAAAAAGAAACGGCACAATACATATTAGAAAAGTTACGTTCCTTTGGTATTCAAGATATTCAAGAAAATGTAGGGAATGGCTACGGAATTGTTGCCAAAATTAAAGGAGCTCATCCAGGACCAACGATTGCCTTTCGGGCAGACTTTGATGCATTGCGTATTCAGGAAGAAAATAAGGTTTCCTATAAATCAAAAAAAGAAGGAGTTATGCATGCATGTGGACATGATACACATACAGCAACTCTTTTGAGTGTAGCCCAAGTTTTGTTTAATCATCGCGAAGATCTACATGGTACGGTCGTTCTCCTTCATCAAAATGCAGAAGAAGTCCTTCCTGGTGGGGCAAAAAGTATGGTAGAGGCTGGCGCTATGGAAGACGTAGATTACGTTTTTGGTCAACATGTTCAGGCTTTATTGGAAGCTGAAAAAATTGGCTATACACCTGGATATGCTATGGCAGCGGCTGATTTCTTTACTATTAGTATTCAAGGAAAAGGTGGTCATGGGGCTTATCCACATGAGACCATTGATTCAGTAATTATTGCAACGAAAATTGTTGAAGCCTTACAAACACTTGTCAGTCGTACAATCAATCCTTTGCATCCAGCAGTGGTGACCGTTTCAACCATTCAAGCTGGTGGAGAAGCAAATAATATTATTGCTGATACAGCTATGATTAAAGGAACCGTTCGGACTTATCAAGAAGAAGCACGAGATACAATTCAAAGAGAAATGGAAGTAATGGCTAATAGTGTCGCAGATATGTACCATGCTACATGTAAAGTAAATTACACTCGTGGCTATGATTCCGTTTATAATCATCCAGAAGAAACATCTCGTTTTGTTTCTTTAATGAAAGAAAAGTTTGGGGAAGACAATATCGTGGAGCGTGACCCGACAATGGGTGGAGAAGATTTTGGTTATTTCTCTAAAGTGAAACCGGGAGTGTTTTTCAATGTAGGAGGATTTAATCCTGATTTGGAAGCGACATTCCCTCACCACCATCCGCGTTTCAATGTGGATGAAAAAGCAATGTTGGTTGCAGGTCAAACCTTTTTAGCAATTGCTGAAGATTATTTAGTAAAAGAAGGCTAAATAAAAAAAGAACAGGATAAAAGCCGTTTAGATCCGAATATGATTCGTAAAGAGGAAGTCGAATCTGCCTTTTATTCCGTTCTTAAGAATAGAAAAGGTTCTGAGACATATGTCTCAGAACCTTTTTTTATCGTGCGCGGTGTGCTGGTGTTTCCCCACCAGTTGTACGAGAGAATTTAGTGAAATCAGCTTTTCGGAAAGAGTAGGCTGCTAGGAAAAGGAAAAACAATCCTAGAACGATAACGATAATCCCACTAATAAAAGGAGTAATAACAAAGCCATTGACTTCAAAGGCCAGTCCCTCATTCAATAGCTGTTGGGTGGATGCATTTGTTTTTTCTAATATAATTGTTCGGAAAAATGCAGTCGTATAAGTCATTGGATTCAAAAGACTGACGAAGCGTAATGTTTTCGGTAGAAGAGATAAAGGAATATAAGCTCCTGATAAAAAAGTAAATGGTAAAACAATGGCTTGTTGAACCACTTGGAACGTAGAGGCACTTTCTACATGAGAAGCTAAAAATAAACCTAAACCAGAAAAAACAAGTCCTACTAAGACCATCGCTGCAATAACATAAATTGGAGTCAACCAGCTATCAAAAGAAAGACCAGTAAACAATCCAATGATTAAAATCAAGAAACCTTGAACCGTTGCAACGGTAGCTGCTGATAGGAGTTGTCCAATTGCTACTAGAGTGCGAGAGGCAGGACTGACTAACACTTCTTTCATGAAGCCAGATACAACATCATCGATTGTTGAAGTAGCAAGTGAAAGTGACGTTTGAAATACAGTAACAATAACAACTCCCGCCAACATAAATGCAGTAGGATTGTCTACGTATTCTGTTTTAAAAATAGAACTAAATATATAAATAAAGAAGAAGGGAATGATTAATGAAATAATCAAACGAGTCCGATCTCTCATAAATGTTTTAATATTACGTAACCACAAAGCTTTAATAACACGCATGATTAAGCCTCCTCACGAATTTTTTTACCAGTAATTTCTAAAAACACATCATTTAAAGTGCCATTTTTGATTTCTAAATTAAGAATATCTTTTTGAAAAGGATCTAAGAAAGATAAGAAATGTTGGATATTATCGATGTCGATCTCAAAGTCTCCCTGGTTGAGGACACGGAACTTATAACCATTTTCTGTAAGAGCGCTCTTGAAAGATTCTGGAGATGAAATAGTAACTCGAGCTTCATCTTGGGTGTACCGACGCTTCAGCTCTTCTGGATGATCGTTCACCATGATTTTCCCATTATCTATAATTGCAACCTGATCACAGATTTCTGCTTCTTCCATGTAATGAGTCGTCAAGAAAATAGTAATATTTTTTTCTTTTTGCAGTTGAACAATATACTCCCACATTCTATTACGCGTTTGAGGATCTAGACCAGTCGTTGGTTCGTCCAAAAAAAGTACTTTAGGATTATGTAAAAGAGCACGAGTAATTTCCACTCGACGCTTCATTCCTCCAGATAAACTTGAAACCATTGCCCCTTTCCATTCGGCTAAATCAACCATGTTCATTACAAAATCGATTCTTTCTTGGATTTCTTTTTTAGGAACACGGTAGAAGACGCAATGCATTTCTAAGTTTTCTTGAACCGTCATTTTTTCATCTAAAGTGGCTTCTTGGAAAACAATACCAATTGATTCTCTTACTTCATTTTTATCAGTAGTTACATCATGTCCATCAATCGTTAACGTTCCGGAAGTTTTTTCTAAGAGCGTACACAACGTGTTAATTGTTGTACTTTTTCCAGCTCCATTTGGTCCGAGGAAGCCAAAAATACTGCCCTCTTCTACTTCAAAGGATATGTGATCAACTGCCATGAAGTCACCATAACTTTTTGTATAATTATCTACTTGTATAATTGATTTCAAGGAAAACTCCCCTTTCTGTTTATCGGTGACAGGGTGTTACCGACGTGCTATACTGATTATAGTAGTACAAAATCATGGTGTCAACTAGCTTGTACCAATAAAAAAATAAATAACTAATTATATAAATGGAGGAATACACATGCCAAAACCAACCTTTTATCGTTTACCTGAGGAACGGCAAAAAGAAATTTTACAAGCTGCCTTTGAAGAGTTTTCAACAAACCCTTTACAGGAAGCATCAGTCGGAAATATTACCAAGAAATTAAGCTTATCTCGGGCTAGCTTTTATAAATATTTTAATGATTTAGAAGAAGTATACACATATATTTATCAACGAATAGCATGGGATCCTCATGACTTACTGTTACAGTCGCTAGAAGAAGCGGAGGGTATTTTTTTTGAAGGAATGACTCGATACGCGAAAAAAATGGCAAATCAATTTTTTGAACCTACGTATCGTGCTTTTTACCGGAATTTATTAGTGAAAATGGACTATCATCTTTTTTCTCAGATGGAGAAGGACTCAAACACTCCTAAAATGGATTACAAACAATTTTTACAAGAGGTAATAGAAGTAATTGATTGGGAAGAAATAGCAGTTGAAGAACATGAGTTACTAGCTTTTTTAGATTTTATTAAAGAAATTTTCCACGAATTATTTATGAAGTCTTTTTTACGTGAATGGACAGAAGAACAAACATTTGCTGCCATTCATCAACGCTTGAATTGGCTAAAAAGAGGAATTTTGAAATGAATATAATAATTAAGAAAAATCAGTATCAAGTCTGATGTATTACGATACCTTTTTCGCTAAAATAGATATAGAAGATGAAAAGAGAGGAAGAGGTTTATGAGCGTACTTATGAATATCATTTGGTTTATCTTAGGTGGTTTTATTAGTTTTATTTCTTGGGTGTTTATAGGTATTTTGTGGTGTATGACCATCGTGGGTATTCCAGTAGGGATGCAATGTTTTAAATTTGCAAAGATGGGTGCTGCTCCGTTTGGAAAAGAAATTCAATTTAGTGATAGTGGGGCCTCATTATTAATTAATATTATTTGGATTCTTTTAGGAGGACTGGCATTAGCTTTAGAAGAAGTAGTTTTAGGTGCTATATTTTGCGTTACGATTGTAGGAATTCCATTTGGACTCCAACATTTCAAGCATGCTAAACTAGCTCTTCTGCCATTTGGCGCAAGGATTTATCGTACGAATGGAAGGTAAGCAGAGAATTTGAATCAATCAATTCTGAAAGAGAGTGGAACAAAAGGCAGTTAGACCCGAACACTGGAACGAATAAACGAGGATGGTCGTAGACTATCTGAGTATGAATTGGGAAGGGGACGTCGGGTCTGCCTTTTATTCCGCGTTAAAAAAATGGTTAAGAAGTAGGAAATAGGCTGGTACTTTTGTACCAGCCTATTTGGTGTTAGTTTTTATTATTTGAACTTTTTTTATTATTATGAAAAATTGTAGTCTATAATAAAGGAAAGACAAAAATTGGAGGCAATAAAATGGAACTAAAAAAGAATGATTTAATTCTATTTATCGGTGACAGTATTACAGACGTGGGTAGGAATCGAGAAGAGGGTAATGATTTAGGACATGGATATCCATTGATGGTAGCTGGAGCATTAGCTGCTACCTATCCTGAATTGCAATTACAGTTTTTAAATCGTGGAATTAGTGGAAATAAAATAACAGACCTTGAAAATCGGTGGGCTGAAGATTGTATTTCTTTGCAACCGGATATCGTCTCCATCTTAATTGGAATTAATGATACTTGGCATCATGTTGGAACAACCACTTTTGCATCTCAAGATGCTCTTCAAGAATTTGAAGAGATGTATCGACTACTATTGAATCAAGTAAAAAATAAGACCAACGCACAAATTGTAATATTAGAACCGTTTGTACTGAGTGATCCCATTGATCGCTTAGAATGGCGGACTGATTTAGATCCAAGAATTCAAATCATTCGCCGTCTAGCAACCGAATTTGCAGTAGATTTTATTCCTTTGGATGGTTTGTTGAATTCAATAGGAATGAAGACTAGTTTTCAATATCTAACAGGGGATGATGGCGTTCATCCGACCGTTGCGGGGCATGGAATGATTGCGAAAGCTTGGTTAGAGGCCGTAAAAGTAAAAGAGAAATAAGTTTATTTACTGTAGATGGTTAAAGTGGTTTTTTGGTAACTTTTATTGGTAGAAACTAATCTCTAGTTGATACGCAAAGGGTGATACGCATCAAGTAGTAAACCAACTAAAAAAGACTCTCCATTTTAGCTACAAACTAGCAGAAATGAAGAGTCTTTTATTTTGTAATTACTTTCGTGGTCCAAAATTAGAAATAGGCATTAATAACTCATTGATTCCTTGAAGAATCTGATCTGTCAATTCTACATCAACAGCTTTTACATTGTCTTCAATTTGCTCTGGTCTGCTGGCACCAATAATCGCAGAACTAACTCCTGGTTGACGAAGAATCCAAGCTAACGCCAATTGCGGTAGGTTGATGTCAAGCTCATGAGCGAATTGTTGTAATTGTTGAACGACTTCTAAAAGGTAATCATTTTCTAAATAAGACTTCATGAACCCACTAATTTCTGTGTTGGCAGCACGACTATCTGCCGGAACTTGTTGGCCGGGTTTGTATTTTCCGGTTAAAATTCCTTGAGCTAATGGAGAAAAGACGATTTGTCCCATTCCATTTGCTACCGATACAGGAAGAACTTCCATTTCGATGTAACGTTCAATCATATTATAAACAGGTTGATTCGATACTAAAGGACGGAAATTGCGTTCTTTCGCAATACGGTGTGCTTCTTGAATTTTATCAGCTGGCCATTCGCTAACACCAGCATATAAAATTTTACCTTGTCGTTGTAAATCATCCAGAGCCCATAACGTTTCTTCTATTGGCACAGAAGGGTCATAACGGTGACATTGATAGAGGTCTAAATAGTCCATTTCTAAGCGTTGTAGACTAGCATCACATTGTTCGAAGATATGCTTGCGTGAAAGTCCACGATCGTTAGGACCATCACCCATAGGGAAAAATACCTTACTGGCAACAACTACACTAGAGCGATCATAATTTTTCAGCACGTTTCCTAAAACAATTTCTGCGTTCCCACTTTCATAAACGTTTGCCGTATCAAAGAAATTGATTCCTAAATCATAGGCCGTTTCGATACATTTTTTTGCGGTATCATCCTCTACCGATTTACCATACGTAAGCCAACTTCCTAAAGATAACTCACTGACACGTAATCCACTATTTCCTAAATTTCTGTAATTCATTAAAACTCCTCCTTTAAATGATTATTGATTCCATTGATAAACGGTTGACTCATATGGTTCCAAAATCGTTCTATTTTTCGATGAATATTCTCGGTTCGTAATCATGATCGTTGCATGATTAAGTTCATTAGGTAGAGTTTCATTTTCTAAGGATTGAGAAAATTCAGAAAAATTACAGAGAACGAGAATCGTTTCTTTTTGATTATAACGTAAATAAGCAAAGACTTCGGGATGTTTTTCTAATAAAAGTTTAAAAGGACTCGTACATAGCATTTCTTTTTGTTTCCGAATTTGGATCAATGCCTTGTAATGATAGAAGATAGATTCAGGATCTTGTAAACTTTCTTCCACATTTATATACGTATAATTAGGATTTACTTTCATCCACGGGGTGCCAGTTGTAAAACCAGCTGCGTGGCGATCGTCCCATTGCATCGGTGTTCTACTATTATCTCTTGATTTGCGACGAATAGCAATCATTGTTCTTTCGTGAGACCACCCGATAGAACGTTTTTGGTCATAAATTTGTTGTGTTTCAATGTCTGGGAAATCATCCAGAGATTCAAAAGGAACGTTTGTCATCCCAATTTCTTCACCTTGCATGATAAAGAGAGTAGCACGTAAAAAATACAAACAGGTTGCCAACATTTTAGCAGATTTTATTCGATATTCTTTGCTATCATTTCCAAATCGAGTTACCGAACGAGCAATGTCGTGACTGGTCCAATATAGTCCCATCCAGCCAGTATCTTCTAATCCTTGATGCCATTTGGAAATAATATGTTTGAATTTCAAAACATCAATGGTTCTCCAAAGCCATTTATCATCCTTTTCGTCAGATTGAATATGTTCGAAAGGAAGAACCAGATTAATTTCTTTACGTTGAGGACTAGTCAACAACTGTGCCTCTTTTGGAGTAACTTCTTCTGCTTCGCCAGCAGTTAGAATATCATAATGAGAAAAAACTTCTTGATTCATTTCTTGAAGGAATTCATGTACGCGCGGGCCATTTCGGTAGTGAGGGGATCCATGAGTAAAAGGAGTTCCAGGAAGCGGGATTCCTTCTGGAAAGGATTGATCTTTTGAAATGATAAAAATAGCGTCCAAACGAAAGCCATCAACACCTTTGTCGAGCCAAAATTTTAACATTTTATAAATACTTTTCCGCACAGGAGGATGGTCCCAATTTAAATCCGGTTGTTTTGTATGAAAGAGATGCAAGTAGGATTGATTTGTAGAAGGATCGTATTTCCAAGCACTTCCTCCGAAAATGGATTGCCATTTATTGGGAGGCTGTCCTGGTGAGGATTCATCACGCCAGAAATAGTAGTCACGGTAGGGGCTTGTTAAGGAAGAACGACTTTTTAAAAACCAAGGATGCTCATCGGAGGTATGATTAATAACAACATCGAGAAGTAATTTCATATTTCTACTATGTAGCTCTTCAATCAGTTTTTCAATATCTTGCATCGTTCCATAAGGGGGTATACAGAGTAATAATCACGGATATCATAGCCCGAATCGACTTGAGGTGAATCGTTAATAGGAGAAATCCAAAGAACTTCTACACCTAAATTTTCTAGATAGTCTAATTTTTCAATGATTCCATGAATATCCCCAATGCCATCTCCGTCAGAATCTTTAAAACTACGCAAAAAGATATGATACACGACACTTTTTTTCCACCAAGGAATTTCTTGTGTTTTCATAGAGTTCTCCCCTTCCTAGGAATTTGCATGGTTAGAAAACAACTGAAACTAAGTTTGCATCTATTGCGCTAATCTTATCTTATTTATTCTGTTTTAGCTAATGAAAATAGTAATGATCCGTTATAATGACAGGATCTCTCCATACATTCAAAACAACTCTACGTAGAAAAATTCTAGAAGTAGATTTTATAACATTTAGAAAATTGATTTACATATGAAATGGTTTACTGCGAAAGCCAGTATTATTATAGTCATCTATGATGGAAACTAGACAAGCAATTCTTTAAACTTAAATCCATAAGTATAAAAAATAAAAAAACGTCTTGTAATAAAACCAAGACGTTTGATGTAAATGACTATTCTTTTTTCTTCATTTTCAATTGTTCAAAGTAGTGACTTGTATTTTCCCACATTAAATAGGCAATAGAACTTCTACAAGAAGCTTCCATAAATTGGATTACTTTATCCGTATCAACTTGATCGATTTCTTCTTTTATTTCATAGAGGTACTCAGCCATTGTGGAGCTGAAGTAGCTTCCTTTTGGAAAAGATTTGTCAGTTTTCAATTCCACTTCTTCAACAAATGGATATGGAAGTGTAAAGAAAGTTGGATTCTCAACATTTTCATCGCCTAACCAAAAACCGAATTCAACCATTTGTTCATCAAATGCAGCTCGTTCTATAATTTTACTATCATCTGGAAAAGGTTCTAGCTCATTATATAAAAGAATACATGAGACATCGAATGTTCCCCAGAAAAGACCAGGATAGATCTTTCTTTGTCTGAATGGTGCAATAAATTGTTGTTCAGCTTTCCATGCAAACTGGAACCAGTTAAGAATTTGTGTAGCAACGTCCTCATTGTAATGATGATGAATATGATCTTCTTCAAAAGGCGTTTGAGTTTCCATTTCCTGTGGTTTTGTTTGAATGGAGAGTGGTAAACCCACTTTTTTTGCTTGAGACATTATTTCTTGATAATATTCGCAAATTGATTTTCCATCAGCTAACTTCACATAAACTTCGCTGCTTTCCGTTTCAATAATAAGTAAGTTTTTAATTAGATCTACTTCGATTTTAAAATACAAAGAGTGGTGATGTAGTAGCCCGGTTGAAAATCCACGTGGTGTAATATCAAGGATAACATGTGCCCACTGTGGCTCCTGTGCGGCATATTCAAGTTTAATTTTCCCAAGAATCTGGGAGAGAAGCTGGAGAGTGATAATTTCATTTTTATTTTTTTTATAAAATCCCATTAATATCACCCTTTCAAATCACTATATTCTAAGAGGAGGGGACGTGTTCAAATTTTTTATCTAATTAAACTGTTAAGATACTAGTTTTTGTCACAACACTCCCTATAAAATAATCATGTGATATTTTAAAAAAAGAATAAATATTTCTTATGATTGGCCATTTTTAACCCATTGTGCCACAGTAACCGTACGTTTTGCTTGATGTTTTATTGCCGCTTCAACGTCTTCAATCATCTTATCTTCCGGTCCAACTGTTACACTTGTACCATAAGGATTACCACCTGCAGTGAAAATGGACTGATCGGTGTAGCCCGTAGGAACAATAATCGCACCCCAATGCATCATAGTCGTATAGAGGCTGAGAATAGTGGCTTCTTGACCACCATGTGGGTTTTGTGCGGATGACATAGCACTTACTACTTTATTGATTGTCTTGCCACTCGCCCAAATACCTCCTTGAATATCAATAAATTGTTTCATTTGTGAAGCCATATTTCCAAAACGGGTTGGCGTACTGAAGATGATGGAATCTGCCCATACGATATCGTCAGAAGTAGCTACAGGGATATCTTTTGTTGCTTCTACTGTTGCTTTCCATTTGTCATTACTATCAATAACAGATTGTGGTGCAAGTTCTTGAACCTTTAGCAATCTCACTTCGGCCCCAGCTGCTTCTGCACTTTCTTTCGCCCATTTTGCCATTTGAAGATTTGTTCCACCCACACTGTAAAAGATAATAGCCAATTTAACATTTTTCATAATTTTTCTCTCCTTAAAATCTATTTTTTTATTAGTTTAAATCTATAAGTAATATATACTTAATCTTACTTTTTAAATTAAAATATCTTTGTACAATTCTTTATCTCTTTCAAGTCTAGCTTTTGCAAAAGGACATAAAGGAATAACTTGAAGACTATTTTCTCGGGCATACTTCACTACCTCTGCCAACAATTGATCTCCAATTCCTTCTCCTCGCAATTCATCACTGACCATTGTGTGATCAATAATAAATTGTTTAGTACCATTCATAACAATGGTCATTTCAGCCAAAGGTTCTTCCGAATTATCCCCGATATAGAATTTTTCATTCAGTTTTTTTATCTCCATTTGATTCACTCCTATAAAATTTTTTCTCCACTATAATAAAAACAGAGGATTTAGTTTAATAAAAATTAATATCAAAACTATTTGTTTAACCAAATTTGAGCTTTTTCAGCCACCTCTTGAGTTAGCTGATGTCCATTTATTCGAGCTGTTGTAACATCTGCGCCACTTTGTTTGAAGAGATCAATGACACGCAAATTTTCGGACTCTGGTACAATGGGGTCATCTTTACCCAGTGATAGAAATACTTTCAAGTCACTAAAATCGGGTTTTGTTTGAACATCTGTAGGATACATAGGTGCAAATAATGCTGCTCTCTTAAATGATTTTGGTTGTTGGAGCATCATTTTAATTGCGATATTGGATCCGTTTGAGAAGCCTACCAATACAATATCTTCCATTTTAAATGTATATTCATTTGATTTTTCTACAATAAAAGTGTAAAGTTCGTTTCCCCGAAATTCCAAATCTTCCCAATCGTAATGACCTTCTCCATGACGTTTAAAATATCTATTCATCCCATTTTCTTGTACATTCCCTCTGATACCCAAGATATTATATTCGGGGTTTAAAAATTCTGCAAGAGAGACTAAGTCTTTTTCTGTGCCACCTGTACCATGGAGTAACACAAATAGAGGAGCACCTTTTTTCTTTTCTTTATAAATATATTCCAAATTACCCACACCTTTCTTTTTACTCAGGTCGTTTCACTGTGAAAAGCTTGCCTATTTCTGCGTAATCGTTTCCTGCGAGTCGACTAACTGCCTTTAGCTTTATGGGATCAATGTACCCATTATGATAAATCTTTTCATTTATATGATAGTGTTTCACTTTCAAAAGAATCATGTCTGCAGTAGGAATGTTTTTTTCGTTATAAATAGTCATAGAATCGTATAATTCAGTTTCAAACCTAACTTTTGTTTCATTCAGTCCTGGAACTCTTATTGCTTTTGATTCTACAGTAGTAAAGTTCGATATGTCTAGTTCACTCTCATCTGGTCCAAGGGATGCTGAAGTCAAGTTTGCAGCTTCTACATTGTCAGTATCAACAATTTGAATAACGGCTTCTTTATTTTCAAAAATATTCCTACTCGTATCTTTGGGAACCCCATCTGTCCTTTGAACCGCAATCGAAAGAATAGGAGGGTCATACGTGACGATATTAAAATAACTGAATGGTGCAATATTGACGATGCCTGTATTAGAAATCGTTGAGACAAGAGCAATGGGTCTAGGAATAACGGAACCAATCAGAAATTTTTTCTTTTCTTTTAGTGTCAGCTCATCTGGAGAAAAACTTAATATTTTTTTCATATGCTATATATCCAATTTAGGTAACAGGGTTTCATATGTAGGTCTATTCTGTTCATATTGTTTTGGTAATTGTAAAGTTGTTCCAAGTGACGCTATATCTTCATCTATAGTGAATCCAGGTCCATCTGTTGCGAACTCAAATACTATTTTCCCTTTTTCGATAGAATAGACAGAATTAAAGTAATTTCTATCTTTTACTACAGTTGCTCCAATATTTTCTTCAAAAAGTAAATTTTGCCATTCTTTTAAGGCATCCAGATCTGGTACGGACCAAGCAATATGATGAACGGTTCCAATTCCGAATCTTCCTACAGGTTGAGGAGGAACAGAAGTAATGATGTGATGCTTTTCTTCTCCAACGGTTTCTACATGAATATTTTGATCGTTATAATCAAGTTCTTTTAATCCCATACTGTCTACGAGCAATTTTTTCGTAGCATTAGGATGTTCTGATAATAATACGGAGCCATGAAAGCCGATAATATCAGGACGGTCTGCAGATTTTTCTCCTTCAACCATTGCTAGTTCAAGTCCATGAATATCATCAAATTCAAGCGTATCTTTTCCAAAAAGCTGAGTTATTTCAACTTTGAGATTTTGAGAAGCTAAATGTTCTTTCCAGTAATTGAAACTTCCTTTTGGTATTCTGAATGCAATTCTTCCTACCTGTCCGCTACCTTTCGTTCCATAATTGTTATTCGTCCATGGAAAGAAGGTAATAACTGTTCCCGGTGTCACCTGATGATTTGAAAAGTATAGATGATATACACCCGGATCATCAAAATTTACTGTTTGCTTAATTAAACGAAGACCTAGAACATCTCTATAAAACTTTAAGTTTTCGTTTGGATCTCCTACAATTGCACTGATATGATGAATTCTTTTAATAGGTTCCATTTTAAAATCTCCTCTTTTAACTACTTAGATCGTTTTGTGTCAAATGGTCGAATCTGTTTCTCAATATATTCACGTTTTTCTTCAAGGAACGGAGGAAGTGAAAGACTCTCTCCCAACGTTTCATAAGGCTCATCACCCATAAAACCAGGCCCATCTGTTGATAATTCAATGAGAATATGACCAACTCGTGTATAAAGAGCTTCGAAGTAAAAACGGTCGACATGGCCAGAATGATTTAAACCTAGCTTGTTATATTTTTCTTCCCAGCCTTTAATAGCTGCATGATCCTTTACTCTAAATGATACATGGTGTACTTCGCCATATCCTTGAACACCAGATGTTGTTTCATCTTTTCTTAAGATAACTTGTCCACCATTTCCGCCTTCCCCTATATCAAAAAGGGTTACATCATCTTCTTCAAGAATTGGTTTCATTTTATAAATTTCAGTAAGTACTTTTTTGAAATCATCATAGTAACTTACTGTGATTTCTATTGGCCCTAGACCATAGATGGCTTTATCTTCAGGTACGGGACCATTTTTCCAAGGTATTCCAGGAGCCACACCCTCATTTTTTTCATCAGAAAATAATTGATACTTTTAGCCATCTACTTCTTCAAAAGGTAAAACCTTCTTACCAAATAGTTCTTGAATACCATCATTTTTCACATCAAACTCTTTAAAACGATTCAAATAATATTCTAGTGCTGCATCATTTGGTACTCGTAGACCTGTTCTAGAAATCGAGTTGGTTCCAGATACTCCTTTTGGATTATTAGGGAAATCGAAAAAGGTCATATCCGTTCCAGGTGAACCAATATCATCTGCGAAAAAAGTATGATATGTATAAATATCATCCTGATTTACTGTTTTCTTTACTAATCTCATTCCCAGAACTTCCGTGAAAAATTTGTAATTTCTCATTGCGTTATCTGTCATTGCTGTAACATGGTGAATTCCTAGTAATTTATCAGTCATTAAAAAAACTCCTTTTATTTTTTTAGTAAACTTTCTGCATGTATCCCAATACGTTTGAGAAGAAGAGTGGCTTGTTCAACTTCATCTTTATCCCACTCATTAAAAATAGTATTGATTAACGTTTCTTGTTCTTTTACACGTTGATTCATGTATTGTTTTCCTTTTTCAGTAATACAAGCGTAGACCTTACGACGATCTTCATCGCTTGGTTTTCTATACAAAAACTCTTTTTTCTCAAGCTTATCAATCACATAGGTGATACTACCTCCACCCATAAGAATTCTTTTTCCAATGGATTGAATGGGTTGATCTCCTCTATGAAATAATAGCTCCATAATTGCGTATTCATTTAAATTAATTTCTTTTTTTAAGAAGTCTTGTTTAATTAGTTTTTGGATAGACTGTGAAGATTTCATAAAAATAGTAAAAGCCTTAACATTCATATTATTTTCTTCCAAAGTGATATCACCCCCCCCAAAATGGATTAAAATTAATTATATTAAATTTGATGTATTAATCTTATCTCATAGTTTTAAATAATGCAAATGAAAAGATTTATTCTTCAAATATAAGAATAGATTTTTGAGAATATTTTTTAATAGATTCATAATTCATATGATGTTCAATCACCTTTTGTTAGAGCTTAGAGTAGTTCTGTAGTAGAATTATTTATATAGAAGATTTCATTAATTGATAATATTTAAATAAAAAATAACACAACAGGAGTACACTCCTGTTGTGTTAGATCTAAATTAATTATTAATGAAACTATTAAAATGAATTTAGACGTTATCGCCGTTTGTTTCGATAACTTTTTGATACCAATAAAAAGAATCTTTCTTCAAACGTTTTTGTGATCCATTACCAAAATCATCGCGGTCTACATAAATATAACCATAGCGTTTAGACATTTCTGCACTTGAAGAACTTACGATATCAATAGGCGCCCAACTTAAGTAAGCAATGACTTTTACACCATCTTTTATAGACTCTTTAATTTGTTGGATATGCTTATTCAGGTAATCAATGCGGTAATCATCATGAATAGCCCCATTTTCTTCAATAGTATCAATTGCACCTAAGCCGTTTTCTGCAATCATAATTGGTACTTGATAGCGATCCCAGTATTGTGAAATTGAATTATATAGACCTAGTGGATCAGCGCGCCATTCCCAAGGAGTAGGTTCTAAATTAGGATTTTGGCTTGCATCAAACGGTTGGATTGTATTAACATCAGAGTCTACAATTTTACTTGAGTAGTAAGAAATTCCAAGGAAGTCCATCGTATTATCCTTTATTAACTCTAAATCGCCTTGCTCTATCTTTAAAGTAACATCATGGTCATTAAAGTAACGAACAGCATACTCGGGGTATTCACCGCGGAATTGCACATCTGTAAAATAGTACTGCATGCGGTTTTTCTTTAGCGTTAAGATAACATCTTGTGGACGACAAGTTGCAGGATAATAAGTATTGTCTGCAACCATCGTTCCAATTTTTAATTGCGTATCAATTTTTGGAGCCATTTGTTTAATCAATGCGTTAGCAACAAACTGATGGTGGACTGCTTGATACATTAATTCTTCCATGTTATCACTTTGATTGTCGTAAAGACCTAGACTGCCAAAATTTACAGTTGGAACTAAATTAATTTGGTTAAAAACAATCCATTGAGATACTTTAGAGTGATAACGATTCAAAAGGACACTTGCATATTTTACAAATAAATCGATCACTTTACGGTTTGCCCATCCACCATATTTGATTACGATATTTAGTGGAATATCATAATGAGACATGGTTAAAATAGGTTCCATCCCATTTTCAATAATGGAATCAATCAAATCATCATAAAATTTAAGTCCTTTCTCATTTGGCTGTTCTTCATCACCATTCGGAAAGATACGTGACCAAGAAATACTGGTTCTAAAAGCTTTTAACCCAAGTCCATCTTTACCTAATAATTTTAAATCTTCTGGGTACGTATTATAAAAATCAATACCGTAACGCTTTGGATAATATCCATCGGTGTCTTTACTTGTTGCGATGATTTCTTCTAATGTTCCACCGCCTTCTTTCTTAGAAATTCCTGCGCGATCCAAATTAGATTGGTAAGGATGAATGTCAGAAGTAGATAAACCTCTGCCATCAACGTCATAAGCACCTTCAATTTGACAAGCAGCAACTGCGCCTCCCCACAGAAAATCTTTTGGAAAATTTGTTGGGTGATTTAATTTCATTCTAATATCTCTCCTTATTATTTAAGTTTTTGATTTATTAATTTTAAAACATCAATCAATTCGGAAGTGAAGTTCATTTCTGAATTGATAGTCATTAAATGATCTTGAGCATGAGTAAACAACAAGGAGTGGGGGTATTTTTTACCACTGGCTTCACTTTGAATAATTTTCGTTTGGTTTTTATGGCCTAAAGTAGCTAATTTTTTTGCTTCTTTTAACTTATTATCTGCTGCGGTAAAATCAAAGGCTTTAGCATCCTTTAATGCTTCTGCTAATAGATTGCGCGCATCGCCCGCATTTAAAATGATGTTCATAGATGCGGTCATTAGTTCCTCATTCATTGTTTCTGTATTCATAAACCATTATCCTCCCTTTAAGAATCTAAATTTTCTTCTGCCTCTTCAATAAGAACTTCTTTTTCGTATACTTTAAAGAATGGATACCAAATGACGAGATAAATCACTAATAAGATTGCCCACCAAAGTAAAGCACGTAAATCTTCTGTAACCATGACACTACTGAATGGACCTGGGATTTGTCCTACCCAGACGAGTTCAGAAGGAATGTTTAAAAGTCCTATGCTCATAAGTATCCATACATAAATAGGTCCAATAACAGCATTGATCCACACTGGTAACATTAATAAAGGATTAAATACTACGGGAGCACCAAACATAATGGGCTCATTAATATTAAAAATGGATGGAACTATAAAAATTTTACCAAGTGTTTTTAATCGTCTTGATTTTGAGCGCATCATTAATAAATTTAAACCTAAAGTTGCGCCCATACCACCCATGGTGATGAATGCTAAGGTGAATATAGTTTCATTTGTTACAATTTCAGTAGGCGATAGACCTTGAGCTACTGCGTCAATGTTACGTTGAATGGCAGACAAATAAATAGGAGATGTGATAGCACTAAATAGCCAACTAGAAATCCCCATTGTATAAAAAAATGCGGGTATAAAACACAATAGAATAAACCCAGGTAATGTCTGCGCAATGGATTCAAGAGGTACAAAAATACTTAAGATCGCTTGCGTAATGTTAATATTGAATACGTAAACTAGAATCATACTGATACCCAAAGAGATTACGATAGGAATAACAACATTAATCCAGCCTTTGAAGAAATCAGGCAAACCACTGTCTTTCAAAAATTTTAGTTTTGCCCAATTATGGAAAACAGCACCAACAAAAATACCAACAATCATTCCGATTGCAATTCCGGAAGGTCCAACAAGACCTAAAAAGTTGGCTAAACTATCATTTTCTACAAAGGGTACAGTTGCCATAAAAAGGACAGAAATAGCCGTTAGTCCAGCAGAGTTCCCGTATTCCCTATGTTTTAGCTCTTCCATAACTTGATTCGCCATCGTAAAAGCAACAATGATAGCGATTAATCCAAAACTATAATCAATCAAAGCTGATAAGTCTGGTAATACAGAAACGAATGAACGTAACACGTTATATAAAAAGATTAATGATCCTACTAAAATAAAAGGAATAATTCTTTGCATAGCTGATGAAATAGCGGCCGGCCAAGGACGAGAAAATATTTCATTCATCTTAGGCGCAAACTTTTCTGCTAACCAATCCATAAATGACTTCATAAATACTAACCTCCTTTATTATTTTCCCTTGCCAATTTCTTTGGCAAATTCAATTAGTCGTGCACCGTCTAGATGAGAGTAAATATCTTTAGGTATGACATCTACTTTCACATGATAAGGTTCTGCCATTGATTTATAATTTTCTAACTCAGAAGCATAATGTGGACCCAATAGTAAAACATCTATACTATTTAAATAGTCGGTAATTTCACTTTTGCTCCTTGCCTCGACGGTCATATTTTCTTTTTGTTTTTTGATTGCCTTTCTAGCACTACTGGCTAAGAAACCACTTGACATACCTGCACCACATGATAATAATACTCTTAACTCTTCCATTTAATTTCCTCCTCAATTTTTCAGATAGCGTATTCATCGCCTCTATAACACTCAGTATAGGTGGTATGGAAGGGAATACAAATAGTCTTTTGCACCCCTCCAGTGAAAAATAATAATAGGTATATGACTTCAAATTGAGATATTATAAATAAAAAGTACTCGTACGGTGAATGACAGATTGGCACTAAGTTAAGTAATATGGATGCTAAGAGATTTGAAAGGAGGAGTGAACATGGAAAAACGTCAAAGGGAAATCATAAAAATTATTTCTAGGGAATTCAGTAAAAAAGTAATGGCTCAGAAAATATCTGAGCAGCTAGGCGTTTCTATCCGAACCATCAAATCAGATATCAAGGCTATTAACAAACAATATCCATCTTTAATAACATCTTCAAATCAGGGATATGCTATTGAAAATCGACTATTGACTAAAACAGCCTTAGAAAAAGAAGAACAAGTCATTCCGCAGAATCCTGTAGAACGAGTTCGGTTTATAATTAATCATTTGCTAACAAATGAAGATCCTTCCTCTTATTTTGATTTCTCAGACTTACTTTATGTTAGCGTTCCCACGATACAAAAAGATATATCCCTAATCCAAGAAATTATTTCTGGGTATCACTTAAAATTAAAAGTAGAAAAAAATTTTTTAAAGATTACTGGATCTGAACAAGATAAAAGGAAACTCCTTGTAGATTTGCTATACGACGAATTAGATACTCATTTTTTCAGTCTAGACCGCATTGATCAACTATTTTCTTTTATTGACACAAATTTTATAAAAGAAGTAATTATGAAAACACTAGTAGATTATAATTATCGAATAAACGACTTTGGATTATATAGTAGTATTATTCATATGAGTGTTAAAATCGATCGTATAAAAAAAGGGTACCACGAAGACTCGATTATAATAACTAATGTTTATAATAAAGATGAATTGAAAATTACAGAAAAAATACTAAAACAATTTGAAGATTTTTTTTCCATCCATTTTAGTGAAAGTGATAGACATGAATTTAATACTCTCCTCATTTCTAAAATTTACCCGATTCATTCGATTGACAGCGTACAAAAAGAAACACAACTCAAGATTCATTCTGATGCAATGAATCTTGCCCGTTCCATTGTCCAATCAATTAACAAACATTTTCTAGTTTATGTTGACAATGAAGATTTTTTAGTTTCTTTTTCTCTTCATATTCAAAATTTAAAAAATAGAATTAAAAACAATAAAAATAATTACAACCCTCTGACTGATTCAATTAAATACTCGTCTCCAATTATTTATGAAATTGCTGTATTTGCTGCAAATTTGATTAAAGAATCACTAGGTGTAGTTATTTCTGATGATGAAGTAGCATTTATTGCGATTCATGTGGGAAGTGCATTAGAATTTCAAAAAGCATTTCATTCAAGAATCAAAACGTATTTGATTATCCCTTCTTATTACTCCTACTCTCAAAAACTTATCGAGAATATTTCAAGTTTATATAAGAAAGACTTAAATATCGTTCAAGTTATTCATTCGACTGACGCTTTATTTAAGATGAGTAAGTCCGAGTTGATTATTTCAGTCCTTCCTCAACCTTGGGAATTTATTGATGAGCAATGGGTTGAAGTCAGTCTCTTCTTTACGAAAAATGATCAAGTGCTTATTCAACAAAAAATAGATTCTATACAAAAAACTATAAAACAAATAGAGTTTTCTGACCATTTAGAGCAACTTTGTTCTCCAGAATTGTTTTTTATTAGTCAAAATAAAAATGAAAATATAATTGATGTTCTACATACAATGTGTAACCAATTAATTATTCTTGAATATGTAGAACAAAACTTCTTAGAAAATGTTCTAAAACGAGAGGAACTTTCTTCAACAGCGTACTTCTCTTTTGCAATTCCTCACTCTATTAAGATGAATGCTAAAAAAACAGTTCTTGCTGTTTATATAAATAAGAATGGAATTGATTGGAATGGAAAATTAGTCCAACTTATAATTCTACCTTGTTTTAATTCTTCAGATCGTAAAGATTTTAATGAAATATTTGAAATGCTTACTGACACATTAATAGATGCGTCTAACGTTGCCAAGATTGTAACGGTAAAAAAATTTTAAAGAGTTTATGGAAAAATTGAAGTTGTTAATATAATAAAACTTTATTGATGGCTTTCTATTTACTTCTTAATTATTGGAAGAATAGAGAAATTGATTTTTAATAATAACTTAAAAAGAAGGGGGCATATAAAAGAAGGTTGAACGATATCATTTTATAGATAATGAAAAATGTGTGACAAAAAATTAATCAACAAATATATTTCTCTTCAAAATATAAAAGGAGGAAAATGATGAAAAAATAAATAGGTTAATTTTTTAGGAATGATTAATACCTCAGCTATTTTAATGATGGTGTGATATACCTGAACATATATAAATTAGACCATGTTTATTTTAGTGAGATGAGACTCTATATGACCATACTCTCAACAGCCGTCATGGCGATTGTTATGCTTGACTTCATGCGTCACATGCTGAAAGCTAAACATAGCAATTGGAGTAGTCAGCGTCTTAGTCTTTGCGGGATCTTTCTTTTTAATGTGTAATAAACAACAATTGATGATGTAGACTACATGGAAGCAATGATTCCTCATCACTCGATAGCTATTCTGACAAGTGGACGAGCGAATATACAAGGCCCTCGTGATCGTAAACAAGCTGATCATATCATAGAGGCGCGGGAAAAGAATGAAAGAACTAATCGAGGATCTTAAAGATAAAGAAAAAATTATCAATTAGATTGGATTCTATCGTATAAGAAAGGTATGAAATAATCTTGAAGAAAAAACTTAGAATTTAAAGAAAACTAGTAAAATGGTGTACGCACTGAAGAAAAATAGATATACATTGATAAGATAAATCTAGAAAATTCAATTGGATTTTTTTGACGAATCAATGTTAGAAAAAATAGTAGAAAAATCCGGAGAAGCACTAAAAAATAAATTGCAAACTCAATTTAAATTACTTAAAACTTTTCAATACCTATCCTTGACTTCAAATTTTTTCAATTAAAGTTAACATATTAGTAAAAATAGCGCTTACTTTTTGTTCGCATATTCATTTACCTACAATTTTATACTAAATGAGAAGATTGATTTATTATGAGTAAAGAATTATTAAAAACATTATGATTTGGTGTTCTTTCGTTCGCTGCCGTTGGATTGTTAGCAGCATGTACAACAGATAATACTACGGATCAAAATTTAATGAGTGATGACCCCGTTATAGAAGAAAGTGTTGAAATGAAAGAAGATGTTGTTGGTATTGCACAAGGTAATCCTGATTTCAGTATTTTAGTATCTACACTCAAGAAGCAGAACTGGTTGAAACACTCCAAAGTGAAGGCCCTTTTACTGTTTTTGCACCAACTAACGCTGCCTTTGAAAAGTTATTAATGGACCTTGATATTACAGCGGAGCAGTTACTTGCTCAACCAGTTTTAGCGAAGGTTTTAACCGATCATGTCGTGTCCGGAAATGTTTTGGCGGCTGATTTAACCGATGGTATGGAAGCTGAAACAGTTAATGGTCAAGAAGTAACTTTTGATCTTTCTGGGAATCCAATGGTCAATGACGCAATGATTATAACAACTGACTTTGAGGCAACGAATGGGGTTGTACACACGATTGATACCGTTCTGGTTCCTTCTGATTTTGAATTACAAGAAGTAGATGTAAATTAATAAATTCTCTTAAAAATAAATAAATATATTCCAAAACAAAAATAGACCTTATAAAATGGACATGAAAATATCCACTACAGGGTCTATTTTTGTTTTAATAAAGAGAAGTATGATGCATTCTTTGGAACCATCTCTTATTAAAAATTAACTAACATGCTTTACAAACTAGTGTGTATTTGGTATAACTAACTTGTAATACATATTAGAGGAGGATAAGATGACTAGTAAAATAAACTCTCAAATGTTGAAAGGCATTTTATCAGGTAGTATTTTACTTTTACTTGATCAAGAAGAGTTATATGGCTATAAATTAAGTGAGGCACTTACAGAGTTTGGCTTTACTGATATTCCTAAAGGTACTATTTATCCTCTTTTGCTCTCATTAGAGAAAAAAGAGTTAATTAAAGGGACGTTGAGAGCCTCTGATACAGGACCAAAAAGAAAATATTATTCTCTCACTGAAGCAGGAATAATAGAAAAAAATGAATTTACAGTACAGTGGAATAAACTGAAAAAAAGTGTAGATCATTTAATAGAAGGAAGTGATGAAGATGAAAAAAAGTGAACTAATTAAAACAAATGCTATTTTACAAGAGTCTTTGACCAAAGAGAATGAGAAATACTATAGCAACTTAATTGTGTATATTAGAGTAATGGCATTTTTTAGAGATGAAAGAAAAAGTGAGGAGCTGCTATTAGAAGTTTTAAAAGATATATTAGATGCCCAAGAGCAAGGACTATCTGCAGAAGAATATTTTGGTAAAAATCCTAAAAAGATTGCTGATGAAATCATTAATCAATTACCTATTAATCTCTTTGATACAATAAAGATTCTTTTAATTGGTATGGGAGCTTACCTTATCAGTACTATTTTACCTGCACTTATTTTTCCGGATAATGGGCTAGATATAGGACGTATTTTCATAAGTGGAATATATTGGACCATTTTAGTCGTTTTCTCGTTATGGCTTTTAGGAATAAGTTTATATCAATTTAAAAATACACGATCTAAAATATTTTACGGTTTGTTATTAGGGTTAGGAGTCACTGTAGGGGTTATGGTAAACATGTTTGTATCTACACCCATTAAAATAGATCTTAGTGGAAGGGTAGGGATCGTCACAATCGTTCTTGTAACAGGAATTTTACTACTAATCTTTTTTAACCAAGAAGATAAAAAAGTGTGGATTCCTTTTGTTCCAATTGTAGTTACTTCTGCTGTTTTGGGAATTCTTACCAGAATAGAATTCTTTTCAACATTATTAATTTCCAAAGAAGGTAAAATAGGAATAGCGGTTATTTTAGGGATTTTACTTCTCATTCAGTATGTACTTATTTTCAAAAGTAGTAAAAAATAATAGAAGGAATAGAAAAAGAACATTAATTGATCAATGTTCTTTTTCTATTCCTCAAAATTATTTAATCATCTAAATGATCTAAATGATCTTTCTGAAGTTTTTTCCTGAAATACTGGTAAGTATATAGTACATAACGGAAGTTAAAATAAAACTTGGTATTATACGTAAGTGAAACAAAAAGGAAAAGAGTATGCTATGATTTACTTAATGAAAATGGAGAATGGGAAGTGGTTGTATGGGGTCCAATCAACGAAGAACAAGGTTAGTGGAACAAGAAGAAAAAAACAATCTCATCGCCTTTCAAAAAATAGTTATCGATATCTCCTTTGACTTCATGAATATCAATCAAGCAACATTCGATGAAAAGGTTCAAAATTTATTAGAAAAGATAGGCAATTTTTTTATGGTAGATCGTACCTACCTTTTTCTGCTAAACCTTTCGAACGAAACAATGAATTATTCTTATGAATGGTGCAATGATGGAATCACTCCGCAAATAGAAACACTTGAAGAAGTACCTCTCACTATGTTCTCTTGGTGGTTAGAACAACTGCAAACAAATAATCTTGTGTATATTGAAAATGTAGATGATATGAGTAAAAAAGCATCTATGGAACAAGAGGATCTTCGCAGACAAGGAATAAAATCGGTAGTGTCTGTTCCTATCATAGTGGAAGGAACTCTGCAAGGATTTATAGGAATTGACTCTGTAAAAGAAATTAAAAAATGGACAAATGAAAACATTGAGTTATTACACAGCATGGCAAAAATTTTATCAAACGGAATTAATCAGATAGATGATGAGAAAAAAATTACGTATTTAACCTCCCATAATGATGTGACGGGACTACCAAATCGTTCTTTGTTGAGGAATCACTTTGTACAGAAGAATAGTGGATGGAGTATGATTTTCGTCAATGTAGATGGTTTTAAATTAATTAAAAACACACTTGGTCATAAACAAGGAGATGTACTATTAAAACAAATTTCTTCGAGGTTGGTGTCTGTTGGTGGAAAACTAGACTCGATTTATCATCTGGGTGGAGATGAATTTATTCTCTGTTTAACTGATTGTTCCAGCAAAACGATACTTGAATCCGAAGTATCCCGAATATTTGATTATTTTAAAAAACCATTTATTTTAAAAAATCAGGAGTACTTTATCACCAGTAGCATGGGCGTTTCACAGTACCCAGCAGATGGAGAGGATATTGAAATGCTAATCAAACATGCAAATCTAGCTATGGACCATGCAAAAAGTTTAGGTAAAAATCAATATTGTATTTTTACTAACAAATTGAAAGATAAAGAGTTGGCAACCCTGGACCTAACAAAGGATCTTTATAAAGCAATGGAACGCAATGAATTAGCTCTCCATTACCAACCACAAGTGAGTCGAAGTACAAATAAGATTGTTGGATTGGAAGTCTTACTCCGATGGAATCATCCTGTATGGGGGAATATTTCACCTGCTACTTTTATCCCATTAGCAGAAAAAACTCGTTTGATTGTACCAATAGGGAAGTGGATACTAGAAACGGCTTGTCGACAATGGAAAAGTTGGGAAGAGAGGGCCAAACTCCTGGCAAGATTGCTGTTAATTTTTCAGTGTACCAACTAGAGCATCCTCATATCATCAAACAAATAGAAGATGTCCTAAAGGAAACTCTCATGTCTCCTAAATATTTGGAGGTAGAAGTGACAGAAAGTGTACTGGCAGTTTCTAATCAAAAGTCGAAAGAAGTATTTAAACAACTAAAAAAAATGGGGATTTTATTATCAATCGATGACTTTGGAAAAGAATACTCTTCATTGAGTAGACTAAAAGAATTACCAGTTGATACTGTTAAGATTGATATGTCCTTTGTCCAAGACATTGGTAAAAATGTAAAAGGTGAGTCAATTGTAAAAGCAATTATTTCATTAGCATCTGATTTAGGATTAGAAACAATTGCGGAGGGAGTCGAGACAAAAGAACAGTTAGAATTTTTGACGAACCGCATGTGTACGCTATTCCAAGGGTATTACTTCTACAAACCGATGCCGGCTCATGAAATTGAAAAGATACTCCTAAAGGAATCTAACACTACACATTTTTTATAATAGGTCAAAAAAGCAGATTAATAAACCGTACCGAGAAAATTTTCAGGGAGGTTTATTCATCTGCTATCTGTTTGTTATTGCCTATTAAAGAAATTTGAATTCATTTTCTTCCTTAATCTTCTAAAATTAAAAAGCCAATTCCTAAAAGACCTGGACCGGTATGGACACCTAATACAGGAGAAATTTGTCCTTCTGAATAGATTTTAGCGCCTTCTACTAAATCAGCGATTTGTACTTTCATCTCGAGCATTTCTTCCTCGGCATCGCCATGACAAAGAGCTAGATAATAGTTTTTGTGAGTTCCAATTCTTTCGCGGACCATTTCAATCATTTTATTAATATTTTGTTTGCGTCCCCGAACTTTTGCGACGGTATCATAAATTCCTTCTGCGTTGCAGGAGATGATGGGTTTAATTTTAAAGGCACTTCCTAGAATTCCTTCTACTTTCCCAATCCGTCCACCTTTGATAAGGTACTCCAGTGTTTTCAAACCAAAATAGACTCCAGAATTAGGTACAACTGCTCGTGTTTTTTGGACAATGGTATCAAAGTCTAGCCCTTTTTCTAACAATTCAGCAGCATAAAGAGCAACAAATCCAGAACCAATCCCAATATCAAGAGTATTGATTACTTCAATGGTTAAATCTTCTCTGCTTTGAGAAAATAATTCCAATGCTTGATACGTTCCGCTTAAACCACTAGAAATGATGGAGACAATTACGTGAGTATGACCATCTGCTTTTATTTGATCGAAAAGAGCTTCAATATCTCCTCGAAGGGGTAGACTGGTTTTTGGAATTTCTTTTTTCAGTCCGTCATATACCTCTTGTGGAGTAATATCTACTCGATCTTTGTAAGATCGATCCTTATAGTTAATAAGAAGCGGCATGGTATAGATGTTATATTTTTCGGTTAACTCTACTGGTATATCGTTACAAGAATCTGCTAGTATGGCAATATGGTTATTCTTCAAAAGAACTCTCTCCTTTTTTGGTTCCATCATTTAAATCTAATTCAAGTGCTTTTCTTTTATTAATTCCTTCCATCGTAATAATTTTTTGGGTTAAAAGTTTAGAGGCCAATGATAAAGTAATCATTTTTAAGGCTATATTTTCTTTATGAATATGTTCCATCGTAAAAGAAAAATCGTCTTTTGTTCCAATACAATTATTCAGAAGGTAAAATGAATTTTCTAACTCCGTACAAAAAGAATCATAAGCTTCTTGTAATCCTTTTATTGCGATTTGGAGCTCCATGCCTTTGTTCACATCTGTTAGAGGCAGTACTTGTTTCAATAAAGTAATGACAATCAACATAGCAATTTGATGTTTTTCATACTTTTTTTTGGTAGGACGTTCAATTAGTTTGAGCTTTACGTAATTGTTAATCATGGCAGGTGTAATAATGCGTTCGTCCGGTCCAAAATCTAAAAAAGAAAGTTCTTTTTCAATAATAGATAAGACTTGGTCACTGTACACACCAAAATCAGGAAGTTCTTCCCAACGAATGATTTTTACTTCGAGAAGATCATGGCTATACTGTAAGAGCTCATTCTTCATAGTTGTGATTCCCTCCTTTTTTCAAAAAAGTTTCATCTAGTTTTTAACATGAGGTATAAGAATTTCCATTACTAGTAAAATGTAACAGGAATTACTAAAAAATTCAATCTTAAACACTGTTTTTTTGAAAATATATAAAAAAAGAGAGGTGGATGATGATGGCACTCGTTTATATGGAACTTTCCTTTACGATTTATGATTCCTATTCGTTGAAAGACAAGCGGAGTACAATGAAAAGTATCTCAAAGAGGATGCACCAAAAATATAATGTAAGTATTGCAGAGATTTCTCAACAAGAAATATGGAATGTAGGATGTGTGGGAGTAGCAGCAGTAAATAGTTCTGGTTTACTCGCACGGAAAATACTAGAGCAAGTAATGGAACAAATGGAAGAAGAATATGAAATTGAAATCTTTGAAAAAATAGTAGAGTAAGTCTACCTAATTCAATCATTAGGAGAACATCTGTTAGTTTGCTAAAATTAATGAAAGAGAAAATGAACAGGGTTTGAATAGGGAGAAGATGATATGAAAAAGAAAATTCTACTTTTACTAGGGATAAGTATGATGGTGCTAGTAGCATGTACGAATGGAGAGAGCACTGAATCGAAAGAATCTTCCACAAGTATAACTAGTACTGATTCTTTATCTGAAACCGTTAAAAGCACAAAGAATATGGAAGAACGTACCATCACCTTTTTGAGTGGAGTAGATGATAAAAACCAAATAAAGGGAGATAAAAATAATTTCTATGCTTTGAAAGGGGTAGCGGAAGGATTTGACAAAGTAACAGCAATTATTGAAGGAACAGCGATTGATTTTCGTAATACTGATCAACTTTGGCAATTTGACTTTCCCTATCGGGGACCTAGCGTAGAAACAAAAGTTACTTTTACTACAGACTCAACAGTTAAATATGGACAAACTGGAATTGACTTAGATTCCCTTAATCCAAAGAGTTATGTAACCGTCACGTTTATTCCTAATAAAAACCCAGAAGTAGAAGAACCTTCAGCAATTGTAAATGAAGGTGAAAAACATACATTCCGTAATGAAGAAAATGAAATCGTTGAAGTCATTACCATAACGAATATAGAAGTAGTAGATGCAGACCCTGAATTAAATCCTTTAGGTGAAAAACTTTTAAAAGTAGAACTCTTCTATGCAAATGAAGGGACAAAGGGTACCTACATGGCACCGAATTACTATTCTGCTTTGGATAGCCAAAAATGTCACTTACCTTTGCGGTATAGTTATTTTTGGTTAAAGGAAATTCTCCCAGGAGAAAGCTTTACCGATATTATTTATTATGATGTACCTTCTGAAGGCCCCTATACGATCCAATTTTTTGATGGTGCTTGGTTGGATTTGGAGGAAGAAAATGATCTATAACGAAAAAATAGAGTGGAGAAAAGGAATGGAACCTTCATCTCAACTCTATTTATATACAATATTAACGAACAACTAAAACATCGCAAGTAGCATTTCGAACGACATGATTGGATACAGAGCCCACTAAAGCTCGTGTAACCGCCCCTTTACCGGTTGCTCCGATGATAATTAGATCAATATCTAATTTTTCTGGGATAATAGATGCAATCGAACTTAACGGGTTTCCTCGTATGAGTGTTTTTTCCATTTGTACATCTTCCATTTCGCCTAATGAAACTAATTCATCCACAAAAGTAGAATCAATCGCTTCATCTACTGGATCAGATGCATCAAGAGGTCCTCGAGGAACTGTAACATTGCGAGTGTCTTCTACATAAAGAACGTGTAACGTGGCATCATTTCGTTTTGCAATTGCTAGTGCTTTTTTAAAGGAATGTTTCGATTGTTCTGAACCATCAACGGGAACTAATAAATTGTGATATTCTCCAAACATGATTACCATCTCCTTTTCATTTTGACCAAACGAGTTATTCTTCTCTCTTCATTCTATCGTAGAGCACGTTGAAAAGAAAGTTTTGTTCGTATTTCTGTCTGTAAAAGGAATTGATGCGATTCTTAGCATTTCCAAGCAAAATTTAGTAAACTGAAAACAAGGATAAAGGAAGAGGTGTTTATGATGGGACTTGTTTTAAAAGAAGAGGATATAAAGGAATATTTACAAGAGAAAGGACTATTGAATTCTTTTACAAAAGATACAATCGTTTATGCTCAGATCATGCCTTCAGCAGGACAGTTCTTTCTATTTGGAGCGTATACTCAATTAGTAAAGGGTGACTATTTTGCGATGTGCTTGGATGAGAAACAAATAGTTCTCATTCAATTAAATAAGCTCTCTGGTAAAATCAATCGAAAAATAGAGCCTATCTTACTTCCTTTTGAAGAAATCAAAAGCGTTCATATCAAAAATGGTATCTTAATGTATACAATAACTCTTTTTGGTGAAAAAGGAGAAGAAGTACCTTTGAAATTAAGTAAAACTTCGATTGGAATGGCCTGGCACAAAAATCATCTAGAAAATGTTTTGAAGAGATTACAAAGCGTTTAGAAAGGAAGAAATAATATAGATATACAAATAGAAATGGTGAAAAATTGTCGGATAGATTGTAAACGTATTATTTTACGTCCGGTAACCATGGAAGATGCCGCAGATATGTTCGAATATGCTTCTGATGAAGAAACGGTTCTTCATGTATTTGAAAAACATAAAAGTATAGAAGAAACGGAAAATGCTATTGCTCACTATTTTATGGCAGCTCCAACAGGAAGATTCGCTATCGAGCAGAAAGAAATAAATAAAATGATTGGAACGATTGATCTTCGAATTGTGAAAGAAGATCAAATTGCCGAGTTAGGCTATACATTAAATAAGAAATTCTGGGGAAAAGGCTATATGAACGAAGCAGCAACTGCTTTACTAAAACTAGCTTTTGAAACCTTAGAGTTGGAAAAAGTATTTGCGATGCATGACTTGCAAAATCCTGCTTCTGCTAACGTGATGACTCGTTTGGGAATGCAACGAGAGGGTGTTCTAAGAAGTCATTACATTCATAAAGGGAATCGCGTTGATATGGCTTATTATGGAATTTTAAAAGAAGAGTACGTTCAAAGAAAGCAAAATAAAGAAACAAGCATTGAATTTTAAGAGGGGTTCCCTTACAATAAGAATGCATATCAAAAGGATTAGTACTTGCATAAAGGGTAAAGAGAGTTTTTCCTTGGCTGGAAGAAAAACCCCCACTCATGCTTGGAACCTGCCTGAATGGATTTATTCCGTGTGACGCCGGTGTTCTGCCGTTATCTAGACAGAGTGGGACTTTCATTAGAAAAGTCAATCAAGGTGGTACCGCGGAATTCAAGTAGATTTCGTCCTTTATAAAAGGATGGAGTGTGCTTATTTTTTTGTTTTAAAATCTTATATAATAAGCAAGTGGAGAGGAAGAATAACCATGTCTAATTTACAAAAAGAAGATTTTTCAGGATGGTATATCCAAACAATTAAGCAAGCAGATTTAATGGACTATTCACCAGTAAGAGGCTGTATTATTTTCAAACCGGATGGATACGAGATTTGGGAGCATATTCAAGATGAATTTAATGCTCGGTTTAAAAAAGAAGGGATTCGTAATGCTTATTTCCCGATGTTGATTCCAGAGAGCTTCTTTACGAAAGAAAAAGATCATATTGAAGGATTTAGTCCAGAACTTCCTTGGGTAACCGAAGCAGCTGGTGAAATATTGGAAGAGCGTTTGGCTTTACGTCCGACTTCTGAAACGATGATTGGAACTGCCTTCAGTGATTGGATCAATTCCTATCGTGACTTACCTTATCAAATTAACCAATGGGCGAACGTTTTCCGGTGGGAGAAGAAAACACTACCTTTCTTACGTACTTCTGAATTTTTATGGCAAGAAGGTCATACTGCTCATGAAGATGAAGCATCTGCTCGGGAACGAACGATGCGTATGTTGAGTATGTATAAAGAAGTAATTGAAAGTCTATTAGCAATTCCTATTTATGATGGTCAAAAAACACCTTCCGAACGTTTTGCAGGTGCAGTAGATACCTACTCAGTAGAAGCTATGATGAAAGATGGAAAAGCGGTTCAAGCAGGCACCTCTCATTACATGGGGACAAAATTTGCGGAAGCATTTGATATCAAATATTTAAATCGCGATAACGAACACGTTTATGCACATACGACTTCATGGGGAGTATCCACTCGTTTGATTGGGGCAACCATCATGGTTCATGGAGATGAAAAAGGTTTGGTGCTTCCTCCAAAAGTTGCTGCAAAACAAGTAGTACTCGTTCCAGTTGGACCGTGGAAGAAAAATCCTGAAATTATGGAATATTTAGAAACGCTTGAATCAGAATTGAAAGAAAAAGACATTCGTGTATCCATTGATGATTCTGATAACTCACCTGGGTTTAAATTTAACGAATGGGAATTGCGTGGAGTTCCAATGAGAGTTGAATTTGGTCCACGTGATTTGAAAAATAATCAAGTGATGATTAAAATGCGTGACTTAGAAGATAAAGAGGCGATTTCCTTAGAAGAAATTGCAGCTTATATCCCAAATGCGTTAGATACGATGCAAACTCGTTTGTTAGAAACAGCTCGTGAGAATCGTAAGCAACATGAATATACTCATATCAATACACTAGATGAATTAAAAGAACATATCGAAACCAAACGTGAAGAAGGCGAAGTCCCAGGATTTGTCTTGGCAGGTTGGGATGGCGATCCAGAAACAGAAGAAAGAATTAAAGAAGAAACTGGTTTTACTACACGAAATATTCCTTTTGATCCACCTGTGGAAAAAGAAATTTGTATAGTAAGTGGCAAACCGGCTATGCATACTGTTTGGTTAGCTCGCGCTTACTAAAATCTGAATGTTGAAACCTACTGAGGAGTTTAAAACTCTCTGGTAGGTTTTTTCTTTTGAACCTTTTAGGACGTATTTAAAAGCAGGAATGTTTAAAAATTTTTTAGTGAATCAGCTATTCAGAAACAGTTAGGTTATAATAAAAGAGAAATGCACGTTGTAACCTATAAAAAATCTAAAACTGAAAGGACAGAAATAATATGAATCTAAAAAAAGAAATTGTCTCTCAAAAAGCACCTGCAGCTATTGGACCTTATTCGCAAGCCATTGAGATTGGAAATACACTCTATTTGTCAGGTCAAATACCTGTGGATCGCAAAGAAGGCAAGATAACTGGAAACACTATAGCTGAACAAACACATCAAGCTCTACAAAATATAAAATTTATTTTAGAAGAAAATAATATGACGATGAAACAAGTAGTAAAGACGACTGTTTTATTAAGTGATATCAACCATTTTTCTGAAATGAACGAAGTTTACGCAGAATACTTTTCAGAACCATATCCTGCTCGTGCCGCTTTTCAAGTAGCAGCCTTACCCATGGGAGCTTTAGTAGAAATTGAATCCATTGCTGTAAAAGCATAAATAACACTACAAAAATAGGACTCTCCCTCTTTTGGAATATATTCCAAAAGAGGGAGAGTCCTATTTATTTTTATTCTTGCTCTTTTTCGTCTTCTTGACCGGTATCATGGGGATTTAGAAATGTTATATTTTTGTCTGAAAATGTTTTTTGCGCATTTTTTATATGCATTTCTTCTTGTGCTCTTTTTAGTTTTTCTGGAGTAACGTCAGTTCCTTCAGGATCATAGACAGTAGAATTTAGAAGAATTTCATTTAGAGAACCACGAAACCCTTTTATGTATTCTTCCCGAAGTTTTTTTTGTTCTACTTTTTCATCTTCTGTTAACCCTTCAGATGACTTAGATTTTTTAGCTAGTTGATTGATGCGTTTCAATAGTGCTTCCATGTTTATAAATCCATTCCCTTCATTTACACAATCGACATGATGGTGCTAATTTCTAGTAAGTATATCACAATAATGAAGAACTCAAAACTAATGAGCTTACGAAAAGAAATCATGTGTTTTTAAGAAAAGATAAAAAAGGAAGATGGAAAAATTTTCGTAAATTAACAACAGTTCCTCCAAGTAAAGTAGCTTGTTCACCAATTTCAGAGACCGCAAGTAAAGCATTTCGAGAGAAGGTACTAACCATTTTTTTGCGGACTAATTCCAATAAAAACGGCATCTCGCGAAAAAGGTTACTGTTAAGAAGAATAATTTCAGGATCAAAATGAGCAATTAAATTGTTCATACCAATTGCAATATAAGTAACTGCTTGATGAACAACATCCCTTTCTATTTGATGATTCATCCTGTATCCTTTTGCTAAATCTTTCAAAGAAGCAGTTGCATGATTGGATAGATTTCGATACTCTTCTAAAATTGCTTTTTCAGAAGCATATTGTTCCATGCACCCTCTATTACCACATGGACAAGGTTTTCCTTCTGGATAAATAATCATATGACCGATTTCTCCGCCTTGCCCAGCATACCCGTGGTACAGCTCTCCATTAATCACAATGCCAGCTCCAATTCCACTATGAATGCTAACACTAATAATATTTTTTCGAAATTCTGAAAAAGCAGCTTCTCCCCATGCACTCAAATTTGCTTCATTTTCAATTTGGATAGGAACTGAAATTCGTTCTTCTAGTAGCTGAACTAAATCTATTTCATCCAAGTCATAGTAAGGTGTAAAAACAATTTGATTTTGATTAACAATACCATGAATGGCAAGAGTAATTCCTACTAGTTGAAAGGTTCGATTAATATACTGCTTTTCAAGTTTTTTAACAATCTGCTCAATTTTTGAGACAACATTCTCTTTATGAAGAATCATTCTAGATTCTTTTGTTTCTACTAAAATAGTTCCATTTAAATCAGTTAAGATACTAGTAATATAATCAGATCCCAAATCAATACTTAGCGAACATCCAGCTTGAGCATTCAACTCTAATAGGATTGGTTTTCTACCTCCTGAAGATGTACTAGATCCAGCGCCTATTTCTAAAATTAACTCCTCTTCAATAAGCTTTTTAACAATATTGGAAGTAGAAGCCTTGTTTAACCCAGTTATTTGAGAGATATCAGCTCTTGAAATACAAGGGGAATGAATAATTGTAGACAAAATTAATAACTCATTTTGTTTTCGAATAGAAAATTTATCAGTAACCATCCTATCGGCTCCTTTCGTAGTCTTATATTTAATTTGTTTATCCAGCAAACAATCTACTATAAAAATAGCACAACCAATTTGTAAAAGTAAAGAAAGGAAAAAGAAAGCGCTTGACATAATGAATAAACCTACTACAATTGAGTTAGTTAGCACATCAAACAAACTCAAAAAAGGAGAATATATATGACCTACTTCCCAACCATTGAAAAGATAAAATTTGAAGGTAAAGAAACTGAAAATCCATTTGCATTTCGTTATTACAATCCAGAGGAAATGGTTCTTGGAAAAACTATGAAAGATCACTTACGTTTTTCAGTAGCGTATTGGCATACGTTTGTTAATGATGGAGCAGATCCATTTGGTCAAGGAGTAAATCAACGTACATGGTTAACAGATGATCCAATGAAGACTGCAAAGAACCGTGTAGAAGCATCCTTTGAACTATTTGAAAAATTAGGAGTAGAGTACTTTTGTTTTCATGACATGGATGTAGCTCCTTTTGGGGAATCATTAGAAGAATTCTTTAAAAATTTAGATGAAATCGTCGAGTTAATTGCAAAAAAAATGGAAGAAACAGGTGTGAAACTCCTTTGGAATACAGCAGATCGTCACTCTAATCCTGTGTATGTAAATGGAGCTGCCTCATCCAATAATGCAGATGTTTTTGCCATTTCAGCAGCACAAGTTAAAAAAGGAATCGACATTAGTAAAAAATTAGGTGGCGAGAATTTTGTATTCTGGGGCGGTCGTGAAGGATATGAAAGTTTGATTAATACCGATATGAAGTTGGAGGAAGAAAATATTGCTCGTCTTTACAAGATGGTGATTGATTACTCTAATGAAATTGATCATGGAGATCTCGTTTTCTTACTGGAACCTAAACCAAAAGAGCCTATGAAACATCAATATGATTTTGATGCAGCAACAAGTATGGCGTTCTTACAAAAATATGATCTAACAGATCGTTTCAAACTAAACTTAGAAGCAAACCATGCAACGTTAGCAGGTCACACGTTTGAGCATGAAATTCAAGTAGCGCGTAATTATGATGCATTAGGTTCATTGGATGCCAACCAAGGAGATATGCTTTTAGGATGGGATACAGATGAGTTCCCTACTGATTTGTACAGCGTGATGCTAACGATATACGAAGTATTGGAAAATGGTGGAATTGCACCGGGTGGAATTAACTTCGATGCAAAGGTTCGCCGAACTTCTTTTGAAATGGAAGATTTAGTTTTAGCACATATTGCTGGAATGGATACATTTGCTAGAGGACTGAAAGCTGCAGCTAAGTTGAAAGAAGATCGCTTCTTCGAAAAAATTAAAGAAGAACGCTATGCAAGTTATCAAGAAGGAATTGGCGCTGACATTCTAAGTAATCAGACAAATTTGAAGTTATTAACCGAATATGCACTAAAACAAAAGAATGTTCAAAACAAATCCTCACATATCGAATATATCAAATCAAAATTAAATGATTATCTAGTTTAAGAATATCATAGTAGGAGGTAGAGTGATGGCGTATGTACTAGGTTTAGATTTAGGGACTAGTTCTCTTAAAGGGTTACTTGTTAACGAAAAAGGAGAAATAGTCTATTCAACTTCAGAAGACTATCCACTTCTTCATCCCAAACCTGGATATAGTGAGCAAGACCCCAACGAGTGGTATCGTGCAGCCAAAGTAGTACTTGAAAAGATTGTAGAAGAAGTTCCTGATGTACAACAAAAACTAGAAGCAATTAGTTTTTCTGGACAAATGCATAGTCTAGTTTTATTGGATGAAGCAGATCAAGTAGTACGCAATGCGATTCTTTGGAATGACGTGCGTACCACCAAACAGTGTCAAGAAATTACGGAAATGTTGAAGGAACGATTAATTCCAATAACTAAAAATAAGGCATTAGAAGGGTTTACGCTTCCTAAGATTCTTTGGGTGAGAGAGCAAGAACCTGAATTGTTTTCAAAAGCAAATCTATTTTTATTACCAAAAGATTATCTAGGGTTTTGTTTAACAGGGAATAAACAAATGGATTACTCGGATGCTTCTGGAACACTCTTATTAGATAGTACGCACAAAAAGTGGAGTCAAGAAATTCTGGAAGCTTTTGAATTGCCAATTTCTTTTTGTCCACCGCTTGTAGAGTCGACAGGAAAAATTGGGACCTTAAAAAAAGAGCTAAAGGATCAATTTGGTTTCAAACATTCCATTAACATTTATGCTGGAGGAGCAGATAATGCCTCAGCAGCGTTAGGGGCAGGTATTATTTCCGAAGGATTAGGTATGGTTAGTATTGGAACTTCTGGAGTATTTCTCACTTATGAACAAGAAGCTGAAAAAGATTATGAGGGAGAATTGCATTATTTCCATCATGTTCTTCCGGATACCTATTACTCAATGGGAGTAACGTTAGCAGCAGGGCATAGCTTGTCTTGGTTTAAAGAAACGTTTGCTCCAAATGAATCTTTTGAAACTCTTTTGAAAGATATCAATCAGATTGAACCGGGCTCAGAAGGGTTATTATTTACTCCTTATATTTCTGGAGAGAGAACTCCTCATACCGATAGTAAAATTAGAGGAAGTTTCTTAGGAATCCATTCAGGACATCATCGTTCTCACTTTACCCGTTCTGTTTTAGAAGGAATTACATTTTCTCTAAAGGATTCTCAAGTAGTAATGGAAAAACAAGCGGGGAAGACCTTCAAAAAAATTGTTTCGGTAGGTGGAGGCTCAAAAAATCCAGATTGGCTACAAATGCAAGCAGATATTTTTGATGCGACCATTCTGACCTTACAGACAGAACAAGGGCCGGCAATGGGATCGGTTATGTTGGCTGCACTTGGAGAAGGTTGGTTTAAAAATCCTAAAGACTGTGTAGCTACGTTTGTAAAACCTGCACAAGAAATACAGCCTATTGCTGAAAATGTAGAAAAATACAAAAAAATATATGCGATTTATCAAAAAGCATATGCAGCGACAAAGGATATTAGTCATGAGTTAAGTGATTGAACAGAATAGAAACAGATTTCCCCCTTTATTGTAAGCAGAGAAAATTCTCTGATATGATAAAGGGGGTTTATCTTATCTAATCCTAGGAGGAGAACAGTATGAAACCAGTAATAGTAGAAGTATGTAGTGGAAGTGTACAGGATTGTATATATGCTGAACAAGCGGGAGCGAATCGGATTGAACTAAATAGTGGATTATATCTTGGGGGATTAACACCTAGCATTGCTACGTTAATTGAAGCAAAGAAACAGGTACAAATTCCAATTGTTGCTATGGTTCGTCCACGTGCTGGTGGTTTTTTCTATAATAAATATGAAAAAGAAACCATGTTTACTGATGCAAAAATTCTAATGGAGTATGGTGTAGATGGAATTGTATTTGGTTTTTTAAATGAGGATAGAAGTATCGATGAGACCAATACGAAAGCCTTAGTAGATTTTTGTCATAAAAACCAAGTAGAAGCTATTTTCCATCGGGCTTTCGATCAAACTCCTGATGCTTTTAAAGCTATTGAATCACTTATTTCTTGTAACGTTGACCGGATATTAACAAGTGGGCAAAAAGAATCCGCTGACCAAGGTGTTGATATTTTGGAAAAATTAGAGAAAGAATATGGAACTCAAATAGAACTATGTGTAGGTGCCGGTGTAAATAAAGAAAACGTACAAATGATAATAGAAAAAACAAAACTCAATCAAGTACACTCCTCTTTTAAAAAATGGTATCTAGATCCTACTACGGAAGGAAAAGATGTTTCTTATCGTTATAGTGACGAGGGCGACTATGAAGGAGTAGGTGTAGAAAAATTATCTGATTTTATGGAAGTAACGAAAGACTTAAGATGAAATTCACAAAGGACCTCTTTTATGTGTAAAAAAGAATAAACTACGTTATAATAGAGCCAATTCTACATAAGAATAAAGTGTGAAATTAAGAAAGGGGAGTGGAAAATGATTTTAGAAATAAAAAAATTAAACAAGTCATTCAATGAATTTCATGTCTTAAAAGATATAGATTTGACGGTACGCTCAGGGCAAATATTTGGATATTTAGGAAGAAATGGTGCTGGAAAGAGTACATCATTTCGAATTCTAATGGATGTTTTTAAAGCAGATAGTGGGACCATAACGATGGATGGTAAGTCATTTAAACCAACAGATTTCAAAATAGGTTATCTCCCAGAAGAAAGAGGGATGTATTCCAAAGTTAAAGTGAGTGAACAACTCATTTATTTTGCCCAGTTAAAAGGTGCTACAAAAGAAGATGCAATTCGTTCCATGAATGCATGGTGTAAAGAGTTTGGTATTGAGAAATATTTAAACCAAAAATTAGAAACTCTTTCAAAAGGAAATCAACAAAAAGTTCAAATAGCGCAAGCGTTTATTAATGAGCCAGATATTCTCATTCTGGATGAACCTTTTTCAGGGTTGGATCCTGTGAACTCTAAAATATTTCAAGATGCAATCGCAAATTATAGAAGAGAAGACCGAATTATTATTTTTTCTTCCCACCAAATGAGTTATGTTGAATCATTTTGTGATGATATTGCGTTAATTGATGCAGGTGAAATTGTTTTAGAAGGATCACTAAATGAAATCAAAAAAACAATGGGAGAGGGGAAACTTCGTTTGCGATTTGCGGACCATTCGAACATTGATTTTTTAAAGGATTATTTATACACCATTGAAAAAGAAGATATTATTTTAGAGTTGAAACCTGGTGAAACAAAAGCGGAGTTTATTCAAAGCCTACTCCAAAAAGGAATTGAAGTTTCCATGTTTATGGATTATTTACCAACTCTTCAAGAAATTTTTATAGAAAAGGTAGGTGATCATGATGAAGCAATTTAAAAATGTATTCAAATTTGAATTAATGGGAATGTTAAAAAGTAAGAACATGATCATCACAACAATCGTGATGGCTGCTATTATACTAGTTTTAACAACGGTACCGAGTTTTATTGCTTGGTTTGATGACGGAGAAGATTCAGAAGTAGCCGTTGATACAGAAGTAAGTATGGAATCGGAAGAATATCATTTAGTTTATGATCATGCGGAATTGGAAGAAGAATTAAGTTCTCTATTAGGCGGGGAAGTATATTCTAATGAAGAGGATCTGAAACAAGCTGTTTTAGATGAAGAAGTAACAGCTGGATTTGTGATTCATGATTATAATAACTACACCTACATTTCTTATGATCGTTCGTTAAATTCCTTTGAACAGATGACTTTTGAAGAGCAACTTCGATCTGCTAACGAGCAACGATTATTTGAACAGGAAGGCATTGATAGTGCCAAAGTTTATGAAATCATGAATACTCCAATCAATTATGAGAACGTAACACTGGGCAAGGATGCAGGTTCTGGAATGGCGATTGCATTTGCGATGATCTTTATTATGTATATGCTAATTTTATTATATGGAACGAATGTCGCAACTTCGGTAGCCCGTGAAAAAGACTCGAGAACCATGGAGCTATTAATTACTGCAACAAAACCAAAAACGTTAATCTTAGGCAAAGTTGCAGCAGCGGGTACAATGGGAGTTCTCCAAGTATCTGCATTAATTTTAACTGCATTCATTGGCTTCATGCTCAATCAAACCAATTATCCTGACTTTTTAATCGAAATGATTCAAGGGTCTATGACAGTAGATACATTACTAGTGTACATTTTATTCTCTGTATTAGGGTATATTCTTTATCTCTTTATTTATGCCTCTTTAGGAAGTTTAGTTTCCAAAGTAGAAGATGTGAGTTCGGCGGTTGCACCAATTACTTTCTTATTTGTTTTTGCATATCTAGCAGCAACTCTTGCTATGCAAATGCCAGATAATACGATTATCAAAGTGACTTCCTTTATACCATTCGTCTCTTTGTTTACCATGCCGATACGCTACATGCTAACAAGTGTACCTTTATTATCGGTTTTAGCTTCTAGTGCGATTATGATTGTAACGGTACTACTCTTTGCAGCGTTATCAATCTATATTTATCGTTTTGGTTCTTTAAATTATGGTAATAAAATCAAATTAAAAGAAGTTATAAAATCATTTAAAAAACAATAGAAAAATATCTGAATGGCCCTCTATCAAATAGATTAGAGGGCCATTTTGATTAGTAGAAAGAATAGGTAGTAAGGAAAAAGTAAATGTGTCCATTTTTATACAAATATTGAATGTAGAAAAATAAGATATAGATATATGTTATAATGTAATAGCTAGTTAAGTATAGGTGTAAAACTATTTCAAGAAAAAATGCAAACGATTTCAATTCAGAGTGAGTAATTTCTTTATAAAATTAGGAGGAATATAATGAAAAAATATCTATTAATTAACGATAGACTAGAACAATTGAGGGAAGAAAAAACAACAATTAGGAGTTCACATTTAACAAGGTTATTAGAACAATGTGATGCGTATCTAAGTCAAGAGGCTCATATTGAACACCCACCAACTAGTATTACATACATGGGAATGGCGGCAGCTAATTTAAGTTTAGCGTACGTATTAACTAAACAAGAACATTATTTAGAAGAAGCGAAGAGGTGGTTGTTAACGGGATGTCGCTATGATGTTTGGGGATACGGATTTTTAGTTGACGTAGATTTAAGTGCCTCTTGGTTACTTTTTGGATATGGATTATCATATAACTGGATTGGAGAATTTCTAACGCCAGATGAGAAGCAAGAAGTACTAGATAAGTTAATATTACAAGGAAATAAAATGTTCAATTACGGTGAAGAAAACAGAGGGCATAGTTGGTCGACTAACTATTGGCAAAATCATAACTGGATCAACTATACAGGTCTCTTAACAACTGCTTATGCGATACAGTCAGAATATGATGAAGCCAATCGCTGGATTGAAGTGATTAAGGATAACTTTGAAAAAGTATTTGAGTACTTGCCAGAAGATGGTAGTAACTATGAAGGAACAGGTTATTGGAGATATGCCATGAATTTCTTCTTAGCAGGAGCAGATTTACTAAAAGAACAGGAAGGTATTGATCATTTCAAATCACCGTTCTTAAAAAATACGTTCTATTATCGATTGTATCAATCAGCACCGAATTGGGAAGAAAATATTAATTTCTCCGATGTACATGATAGAAGAAGTTCTAATTCCATTTCAGCTTTTTACAAGATTGCTAGTGAGTACAACAATGGTCATGCACAATGGCTTGGGAACCTAGTTAAAGAGAAGTTTTTATTTAGAGAAGCCTATGAAAGTAAGATTTTCCCAGGTATTTTACCGGAAGCTTTCTTAGAATATATTTGGTATAACGATGATATTAAAGAAGAAAATCCAGATACTCTTCCATTAACAAAATTTTTCCCCGATTTAGGTTTGGCTGTTATTCGTTCTTCGTGGGATAGAGATGCCATCCATTTTTCTATTAAATCAAGTGCACCAGGTGGAAATATTCAGTGGGAGAAGTCTTGGGAAATGGATGAAGAAAACGACTGGAATACCAGAAGTTTAACTCACTATCATGTTGATTTTAACAGCTTTATATTAATGGGATATGATACGACGCTTGCAATGGATGAAGGCTTCCATAGAACGTCTAGAGCGAAGGTTCATAATATGATTACAGTGGATGACACGGGTTGTGTTGGTGAAAAAATATGGGATGAAGGAACATTAGAGGATCCTGTTTTATTTGATTTGAATTGTAAGGGAATCTATAATGTTTGGAAAGATGTTCCGAAAGAAGCAGTCGCAAAGGTAGAAGATTATGTTAGTGAAGGTGGATATACGTACTATGTTGCTGATTCTAATAAATTATATTATCCTGAAATGAAATTAACTCGCAACGCAAGAAATGTAATTTATAGTGAAATGGGCTACTTCATTATGTTAGATGAGCTGAAGAGTGATTTAGAACATACATACACATGGCATCTACATTCAGAACAATATGCTGAGAAGATTAAGGGTACAGATGTATATAAGATGCAGAATGGAAAAGGTTCCTTAAATATTTATCCTGTCTTACCAGAAGATTTAGAGTGTCGTGTGGAAGAAACGGTTATACGTGAAATCATGACTCCTCAAAGACCAGATGATATCAGAGAAATAATCCTTAAAACTCTTTGTATAGAGAATAAAGAAAAAAGAGGAAATGTACACTTTATAAATATTTTACAGCCTGAATCTAGCTTTACCGATAAGTTGTTGAATGTTAGACAAATTAAAGGCGAAGGATACATCGGTGTTGAAATAGAAAAAGATTCAAAAGTGGAGACCTTCATCTATTCAGAAACAGGACAGATCAACTATAATGGCATTCAATCAGATGCTAACTGGGTTTCTGTTATAATAGAGCAGGATCAACTGGTTAAATACGCTGTATATCAAGGATCCTCACTAATTTTGAATAATGTAGAATTATTCAAAAGTGAAGAAAGAAAAACATTTACAACTTTTAATGAATAACATACCAAATAATTGAGTTTATAGAAAAAGCTTCCTTCTATGCAGAAGGAAGCTTTTCTTTTTGTGTGCTTTTATCTCTATAAATTATTTTATTTATACATAAAGATAATCAATAAAACTTTGTTCAATTTTTAAATCATTAACGATATTACTAAAATCTTTCATTTCCATAATAATATTTATGTCCATTTTGTTTTTGAATAAAGAAATGGAATGAATTCCCCTCATAAAAGGTTCTCTTGATTTAAAATACTGATTCGTTTGATAATAACCAAATGAAAGAAAAAAACTGTATAGTAAATTCTGAATCCTTACCCGAAAACGAGAACACTCTTTTTTTGAATGTATAGTTTTTGTGTAAGGATTTATATACTGTAAGAGGAGCTTTTTGTGTAAATATGTGAAGTTTAAAAGGAACACTCAAACGATTTTATTATCTTTTTTTCTATTATCCTGATAGAATATGAGTAGAAGAAATGAATTTCGAATGATTAAAAAAGTGAGAGTAGCAATAAAAAATGATGGGTTTATTAAATGAAACTGTCCATGCTTAATCCAACTACTCCTAAATATTTAATAGAATCTATTGAGTCCACAAGCATCTCTATGACAATTGATGGAAGAGAAGATTCTTTCTTTATTCATATCTAAAGGATTTTTAACCTAATGAATCAAAACTATGACACTTTCTGTTCAAATAAAAACAGCCTTCTGCCAACATCTAATTGGAAGAGGCTGTTTTTTAGTATAAATAATAAGACCCCTACGCAATCATAGAAGTAATGAAAGGAGAGAGCGAAGTTGGAAACACTAAAAATATTATTAGAAGAAATGAACTATGATATATGTGTGATAGAGGAGCTAGCACTAGGAGATTTCAAAATTATTGTAGAGTACGCAGATGGAGAGATACGTACAGGGGAAAAGAAAATGATTATTAATGTATATGTAAGTGGTGAATACGATATAGAAATTGATGATTGTAATTTTATCTGTAAAGATCAAAAGGCGTTAACTTTACTTCTTCAGCAGTTTAGTAATAGGAGATGAAATTTTTTTGATGAATATGATAAGTATAACCCTACGTTTTATTTTAAATACAATAACCTTTCTAAAACGTCAAATGAAAAATATAAAAATAAGAATCTTTGAACAGATTCCTGTATATTAATCAGGAAATCGTTCAAAGATTCTTTATATTTTTGCATTAATTTGATAGGTAGTTTTTATGATTAGAAATAACGGCTTTTTCATTGCAGTTCTATCAAAAATAGATCTACATTAAAATCATCTTTTGATTTTTTGTAATTCACTATTGATATATGATTCTACAGCCTCTACATCTATTTCTTTGTCACTTGCTCCAGAAATAGTACTACCAAGATTTTCGAGTGTTTGTTCACCCATTACCCCTAGCATAGATTTTTTGAGTCGCATACCCATTATGCTACTTACTGCATTAATAACTATTGTTGCTGCTTCTTTACTTTCTAAGATTTCATTCATTGTGTTACGAATGGAGAAATAACGTTCATCAAAAGTTAAAGTCTTTTTCTCAGAGATATCTATATCATCAAACCAGTTCATTACACCTGTTTCAGACTCATCTTCTATCAAAATATAAGGAGCATAAGGCTCATTAACTTTTTCGAAAATGGTTGTGTCTTTTAAGTTCTCGCTAACTGCATCTATTTGAGTAAATTTATCTTTTAAAAGAATGTTTTCAAATTCAAATACATGTTTACCAGTTTGTTTACCAACAGGGATACCATTTACTTGGAGCTCTACTTCTGATTGGTTACTATAAACTTTTACAGTAATAGATTCACTAGAACGTTTTGCATATCGTTTGCTACAGATGTGCAATACTGGTTCTTGACTCCAATAAGCTTTGTACAAATAAAAACTATCTTTTTTTACTTTACGATCTATAGTTATCAAGCCTTTATTGTTTCTTCCAGCTACTCCACCTTCATTACGAGCATCACAACCAAAATCAAACATATTCCATACATGAGTTCCCCAGAGCCATGGGCGCTCATCAATTATTTTTGCCATATGTTCATGATAAAGAGCTTGATACTCTTCACTGTAATCTCCAGCTTTTGGATTTTCATTATGATAAGTAATGATTCCTTCACAACCATACTCTGAAATTCCTAACGCCCGATCTGGATGTACTTCATGGAATTTATCTAACCATTTTTCATTATCCGCTAGATCACCAGCGTACCACCCAAAGTAGTGGTTATATCCAACCGTATCAGTAATTTGATTTTGAACATCTTCTATAGGAAGGTTGCTTACTTGCGCCATAGTGGACAGACGGGTTGGATCAAGTTCGTGTACTAGATCATTTAATTCTTTCAAATTATCTACTAAGCCTTCTTTTACTCCGCCAATAGTAATTTCATTTGAGATACCCCAGAAACAAATAGAAGAATGATTATAATTTTGATAAATCAGTTCCTTCATTTGACTAATACAATTTTGATGTGCTTTTGGATCTTCGCTCATTGAGGAAATAAAAGGAATTTCTGCCCACAAAATAAAACCAAGTTGATCACATAGATCATAAAAGTCTGTGCTGTGCTGATAGTGAGCTAGTCTTATAGTGTTTGCGCCTAATTCTTTAATGAGTAAAGCATCTTCAAGATGATCTTCATACGTTAAAGCATTTCCTTGATCAAGACGATCTTGGTGACGGGAAACACCACGTAATGGAGTTAAGATTCCATTCAAAAAGAATCCTTTTTGAGGATCTACAGAAAATTCACGGAAGCCGTGTCGTGTGTAAATTTCATCAAGTACTTCGTTATGACGTACAAGTAAAGTCTCTATTTCATATAGGTAAGGATCAATGACACCTTGCCATAAATGTAAATCAGATAAGGTTAATTGAACACATGTATCTTCTTCTGCTGGTCTTGCGATGTTTGCAATTATTTGACCACTTTCATCTTTAATTGAAAATATTACTTGATCACTTTCTTTAGGTTCATGTACGTAAGCATGTAAAGTAATTTCAGCTTCTTTGTCACCTGTAAGAGTAGATGAAGCAGTCATACCTGTTGAACCATAAAAATCTAAAGAAAAATGTGTTTCAGGAACAAAAATTAGATTCACCTCACGATATAAACCTCCATAAAAAGTGAAGTCAGCCATTTGAGGGTAAATCTGTTCTTGATGCTCATTAGTAACCATTACGGATAGTATATTTTTATCCGTAGAAAGTAGTGATGTAATATTTACACGGAATAAGCTATAACCACCTTCATGTTCGGTGGCTTTTACTCCATTTACATATACTTCACATCGAGAAGATGCAGCCTGAAATTCTACATATACTTGTGTGCCTGGTTTTAATTCTGGAATATCTAATTCTTTCGCATACCAACATTTACCACGATAATAATCACCGCCACCATCTTGACCATCAAAGCGGTTCCAGGTATGAGGTAGATTAATAGCTTGCCAGTCTTTAAACGTATCTACTGGGACCTCATTTTGTTCTTCTTTTGTAAAAAACCATCCATTTTCTAATTTACAATAGTTTTCCAATTTTTTATGTCTCCTTCTTTATTATATTAAGCATTAATGCGCTTTCATACTTCCATATTAATATTCTTATCATAATTTAGTGAGGAAAATTATTACTAATTATAGTATTATTTTTTCTATTTCTATTAAATAACCAAATATTTTTAGGAAAAGATTTATAAAAGACTATCTCGATACTTTTTGGGAGTCTGTCCAATATATTTCTTAAATATTTTTGTAAAATAGTTTACATCGAGAATTCCACAATACTGTGCGATGGTTTGAATTTGTAAAGTAGTAGAATGAAGCAGAATAATCGCATAATCTATCCTTTTACAATTTACATAATCTGTTAGTGTTTTTCCTGTTTCTTTCTTAAATAAAGTAGACAGATAACTAGCGTTCACATTTAATCGCTCAGCATGTGCTTTTAAACTTAGATCTGCTGCTAAATTAGAATCAATATAAGCAATAACTTGACTAATTAAAAAAGAATATCCCTTCATTGTATGGTTTTTTACAAGCAAGGAGTATTGATAGATCATTTTCTGCTCTAATTCAAAACCTTTCTCACTTGAATTAATTAATTCGATTTCTTGAGCAAATTTTGATGAAACCCTATCAATATGTAATGGATGCACAAATCCTTCTTCAGCAGCTTTCCGTAATATGGTATTCAAAATAATCATGTAATTTTTTAAATTTCTAATGGAATCGGTTAAACGTTGCTGGATTCCATAATTAGCATATGCAGGGGTAAGCATTTTTTTTGTATGAGTTAAGCCTTGTGAAACAGATCGCATCATGTCATTTTCAATAGCATACCGTTCTTCCAGAGTACGGATTAATAAATCAGAATCTTCTTCTTCAAAGTTAGAGAAGGAATGGTATAAATCTGGTTGCTGTTGTACAAGCTGGTTGACATGTTTTAAAGAAAATTGTTCTAATCCTCCCCAAATACTTTCACCCAAAGTATTAATAATTGCAAGCAAAGTACTATCATCAAGTATCAAAGGTAAAGAAGTATAAAATTGTTCTAATTGAAGAAACAGAGAATGAGAAACAGAATGTTTATTTGTCGATTTAAGTATCATAAGTTTCGTAACCGGTTTTTGTAAATAGGGACCTATTAAAAAATAATAATCTTTAGTTGGATCAGGAAAACGAAACAAAATATAATTACAATGATATTCATTTAAAACTTGATATACCGTGTTAGAGTCAACTTTTTTTAATGACTCCTCGACAGTTTCAACTGGCTTTGCTTTGCCATATATTAGGTATCTAAGTTCAAAAGGGAGTTCAGGTACATTGCCATCAGCAAATGAAAGTATATAAGATTTTAAACAAAATTTTTCAAGTAATTTCTGGACAAAATGTAGTTCAGTTTGATAGGTCATATTATACATCCTTTAAAAAGTTAGTTGATATAATTTTCCTGTATATAGATTAACATCTTCATATATTATAGATTACCGTACTATTTATGTCTATTTTCATGATATGATAAAAAAAATACGATTAAAAATAGAAAAATTCCTCACGGTATAAAAAAATATCTATTAATATTTGTTGTAGGAAGTGAAAATATTAATTTCCATGTAGAGTTTAATGATAACGCTTCATATTTCAGCAATAATAATGTAGACAAAATATAGGAGGAAAGAAAAAATGGCAATAGTAGAAAAAAATAATACAAATCTAGAGACTGAAAAAGAAATTGCTCCTTTTGGGATGCGGGACAAACTAGGATATATGTTGGGTGATTTTGGTAATGATTTTACTTTTATTTTTGCAAGCGTATTCTTAATGGTCTTTTATACAAAAGTACTTGGGGTTAGTACAAGTATGGTTGGTATATTGTTTTTAACTTCTCGTATTATAGATGCTTTTACAGATGTAACAATGGGAAGAATTGTAGACCGTGCACGTCCTACAAAAAACGGGAAATTTCGTCCCTGGATTTTACGCATGGCTGGACCAGTAGCAATAGCTAGCTTTTTGATGTATCAATCGGGTATGGCCAATGCATCTATGAATGTGAAAATCGTTTATATGTTTGTAACCTATATTCTATGGGGAAGTGTTTTTTATACTTCCATAAATATTCCTTATGGAACAATGGCATCAGTTATTAGTTCTGATGCAGACGACCGTGCATCTCTTTCTACTTTCCGTAGTGTAGGAGCCGCGTTAGCAAGTTTAGTAATTGGAATAGGTGCTCCTCTATTGATTTACACAACAGATTCAGCTGGAAACGAAATTGTAGAAGGTGGAAGGTTTACTATCATTGCTGGTGTATTTTCATTACTTGCTTTAATTTCTTATCTTTCTTGTTACTTTATGACAAAAGAGCGAGTAAAAATCGTCGTTAATAAAAGTGTAGTTCAACCAAGTTTATCTAAGAGCCTTAAAACACTTATTAAAAACCGTGCACTTATCGGAATTATTTTAGCAGCACTCCTAGTTCTATTAGCAGCACTTCTTACCCAATCTCTTAATCAATTCCTTTTTGTTGATTACTTCAAAAGTAAAACTGCTTTGGCGGTTATGAGCTTAGCAGGTATTTTACCAATGATCATTCTTGCGCCGTTTGCTGTCCCAATTACAAGACGATTTGGAAAAAAGAAGTTGGGATTGTAGGATGTTTGATGGGTGGAATTTCCTCTTTACTATTATTTTTTATGCACACTGATTCTGTAGTTCTTTATATTGTAATTAACGTAGTTGGATTCTTAGGCTTTGGTGTGTTCAACTTAATTCTTTGGGCATTTATTACAGACGTTATTGATGATCAAGAGGTTGCTACTGGAGTCAGAGAAGATGGTACAATTTACGCTATCTATTCTTTTTCTAGAAAATAGGGCAAGCTTTAGCAGGTGGTTTTGGAGGTTTTGCTTTGAGTATTATTGGTTATGATTCTGCAGTCCAAGTTCAATCACAAAGTGTTCCAGATGGTATTTATAACATTTAAACTTTAATTCCAGGAATTCTCTACATTGGAGTGGCACTTTGTTTGCTCTTTATTTATCCATTAAATAAAAGTAAAGTAGAAGCGAATATCTTAGAATTAAAAGTTCGAAGAAATAGTATAGAAAAATAAAAAAATTATTTTATCAAATAATAATTACGTCATAAAAAGAGTTTCTGCATATTTTATTATGCGGAGATTCTTTTTTATTTTATGGCTTCTTTATAACCAAATATTTATATAAAAAGGTAGTATATTAAAATGACAAGAAGAGAAGTAATATAGTATAATGTAGATTACGGTAAAAAGAAAAGAGGGTACGTCTTGACGAAAAAAATCGATATTGACCAAATCGTCTGCGATTTTGTGTCAAAAGGGAATGCTATTTATTCTATTCATACATTAGATCGTTTCTATGTAGCGAATGAATTGCTGACTATATTAAAAAAAGAACAATATGAAGCGGAGTTGACTCCTTCGATTCCCTTACCTGATTTACTTGATTCCATGGATCAAATGGTAGAATACGGAGTAATGACCGGAGTCATTGAAGATAGTCTACTTGAAAGAGAAAGACTTGAAGCTCGAATTATGAATGTAATTACGCCACTGCCTTCCATTATTAATCAAGATTTCTGGGAAGCATATAGAGAAGCACCAATGCGTGCAACAAATGATTTTTATGAATTATCTCAAAGAAATGATTATATAAAGACTCGTCAGATTGCTAAGAACGAACACTTTATTACAGATTCTCCTTATGGAAAATTAGATATAACGATTAATCTCTCAAAACCCGAAAAAAGTAAAAAAGATATAGAAGAAGCACAAAAAGCGGTAGGAAACTATCCAGAATGTCAGCTTTGTGTTGAAAACGAAGGGTACAATGGCAGGGAGGGAATTGCTGCTCGAACAAACCATAGAATCGTGCGAATCCCTCTTCAAGGAGAAAACTGGGGATTTCAATACTCTCCTTATGCGTATTACAAGGAACATTGTATTGTCTTTACTGAAAAACATATTCCTATGAATGTCACAACCATGACCATTCAAAACTTAATCGAATTAGTAACCGTTTTACCTCATTATTTTATGGGGTCCAATGCAGGTTTACCAATTGTAGGAGGTTCTCTTCTTGGTCATGAACATTTTCAAGGTGGACAGCATCATTTTCCTATGGAAGATGCAGAAGTGTTGGAACGGTGGGATTGGAAAGGCCAGGAATCTGTAACAGCAGAAAGATTGTACTGGCCTATTTCAGTAATTCGATTGCGTTCTATAGACTCAGAAAAAATCATTGCTGCAGGAGCAGAACTAATGGATGAGTGGAATGGTTATTGCAATGAGGAACTGAATATTTTGGCATCTACAAACGGAGAACGACATAATGCGGTAACCTTGATTGCAAGACGAAAAGGAGAGGCATATGAACTAGATGTTGTCCTACGTAATAATCGGACTACAAAAGAGTATCCAGACGGAATCTTCCATCCACATCCAGATGTTCAACATATTAAAAAAGAAAACATTGGATTAATAGAAGTTTTAGGACTGGCTATTTTACCGCCACGCTTGAAAAAAGAGCTAAAAGAGGTCGAAGCTTATCTTTTGGGTGAAGACGTTCAAATAGCGGACTATCATCAAGAATGGGCAAATCAGTTGAAAGATACACCTCATTTGACAGATGAGAATGTGACAGAAATCGTTCGACAAGGGGTAGGTAAAAAATTCCAAAGAGTGATGGAAGATGCAGGTGTTTTCAAGCAGAATAAAGAAGGACAACATGCATTTAAACAATTCACAGAAATGTTCCAAACAACTCAACTAGTAGAGAAATAAAAAAAGCGCCCATAAAGGCGCTTTTTTATATATTATTTAATTATTTTTTATGGTCATGATCTAAAGCGTCATCTACTCGATCGTGTACTTCTTTCTTGGCATCGCCCACACGTTCACGAGCTTCCCCTTTACCTTGTTGAAGCTTACCTTCAAGTTCCTTGGATGCATCGTCTGTTAAATCGCCATACTCTTCTTTTACTTTTCCGACGACTTTATCCTTCATACCTTTTAATTTATCTTCATTTCCGTTACTCATATTCTAACTCCTCCTTAAAATTTGTTAGTTCAGAAAAACTGATTGAAAAAAGGGAACGGTTTCTTTCCCTATCTATATTATTAGACATTCTCTTTACATTTGCAAATAAAACCCCTTGAAGGGACAGAGTGTCATTTGAAAAACATTAATATATATAGTAGAAAAAAATGAGTAGAAGATTTTTGGTGCGAATTAAGCTATAATATGAGTAGAGAATGAGCTGAGAAAAACCAGCTTTTAATGGAAGGAAGAACATTTTGAAAATACTCGCTATCGAATCATCAAATCAAACAATGAGCGTAGCAACCGTGGAAGATGGGCTATTGGTAGCTGAATACACCCGAAATGGAAAACTTCAGCATAGTACCCAGCTAATGCCAGCAATTGATCAGGTTATGGAAGCTAGTGGCTGGAAACCGAAAGACTTAAATCAAATAGCAGTAACCAAAGGGCCTGGCTCTTACACCGGTGTAAGAATCGGTGCGACGATTGCAAAAACATTAGCATGGACCTTACATATACCACTAGTTCCCGTTTCTAGTTTACAAGTATTAGCAGCCAATGCGCTATTATCCGAAAAGAAAATTGTTCCTTTAATTGATGCGCGAAGAAAAAATGTGTATGCAGGTGTCTACCTGATGAAAGAGGATCAATTAGAAAACCTAGTACCAGATGAACATCTTTCAAGTGAAGATTTATTCCAAAAATTAGCGGCAGCAGAAGGAACTTACTTATTTGTTGGACAAGACGTTTCTCTTTATCAAGAAAGAATTCAAGAAGTTTTAGGGGAACGAGCCCAATTTATGCCTGTACAAGATGGCCTTCCCCGGGCTACAAAATTAGCAGCACTTTCATTAATGATTCCGGCTGTTGAAACACATCTTTTTATACCAGAATATTTAAAGAAACCGGAAGCAGAAGAGAAATGGCAAGAGGCACATCAGGAAGTTCGGAAGGGTGGTTATATTGAAAGAATTGATTAATCAGTTCCACTCTCTTTTTGATAATCTTCAAAAAGAAAAGGATGAAATAAAAGAAAATGTCGCATTTTCAGAACGTACCAATTATTTACAAGATAAACATCGAGTCAGAAATGATGAAATGATCCGGATTGAAATAGGTCGAAGAAGGCATATTGCGGACATTATTGATATTGAAAGAAAAGGATATCAAGGTTTGACTCCTTGGGGCTACTCCGCGTTAGAAACCGATATATTAAGAAGCAAAAAATCTTTATATTTTGTTGCTTATCACAAAATGACCCCTATAGCTTTTTTAGGGTCTCGTCTTGAAAGTAGCAATATCCATATTACAAATATAGCGGTAGTACCGGATTGGCAAAGCCAAGGAATTGGTCGTTTATTAATTGGAAATTTAGTTGAGGTAGCAAAAATGGAGCAAGTAGCCAGTCTTAGCTTGGAAGTTAGAGTCTCCAATGAAAAAGCGAAAGCTCTTTACGATAAGATGGGTTTTGAATCTATACGTGTAAAAAAGAATTATTATCATGGTGATGGTGAGGATGCTTTGGATATGCATTTGATTGTTCGAGAGGACTTAAAAACTCTTGATGAGAAAGAGGAATAAAAATGAGCGAAATGAAAATAGAGGAAGACGGATTGAACCATCAGGAAGTAAGCAAAGGTAAAGTTATTATCCTAGATGGAAGTTCTCCTAAGACAGCAGAAGCTCTCTACTGGATTACCCTTCAAGCTAATGGAGGTCACACTACATGGAAGACCTCTTCTTTCCAAATGGAATTAGTGGATCCTAATAATTTATACTTAGGATATGAAGAAAATGGTGAATTACTTGGCTATATTGGCTGCATGTTGATTCTAGACGAAGGTTCCATTAATAATTATGGAGTTCTACCCGAGCACAAAAGAAAAGGGATTGGCTCAAAACTAATGTACCAACTATTGGAATATTGTAAAGAAAAAAGTATAGACAAGCTGTTTTTAGAAGTACGTATTTCCAATCAAGCAGCTCTTTCTATATACAAAAAAGTTGGTTTTAAACAAATTGGTTATCGCAAAGATTATTATGTAGATCCAGTTGAAGATGCGTACCTTTGCTGGCTTCCTATTGAGAAAATTTATGAGTAGCAGTAGAGGTGAAAGAATGAGTGAAGAAGACGTATATATATTAGCAGTGGAAAGCAGTTGTGATGAAACGAGTGCTGCGGTTATTAAAAATGGAAATGAAATTCTTTCCAATATTGTAGCTTCGCAAATAAAAAGTCATATGCGCTTTGGTGGGGTTGTACCGGAAGTGGCTAGTCGTCATCATGTAGAACAAATTACTCAAGTACTTGAATCAGCGCTTGATGAATCAGAGATGACGATGGAGCAGATTGATGCGGTTGCGGTAACGGAAGGACCAGGTTTGGTTGGCTCTTTGTTGATTGGAGTGAGTGCTGCGAAAGCAATGGCATATGCTCACGGGAAGCCGTTACTTGCGATCAATCATATGGCGGGTCATATCTATGCAAATCAACTCGTTCAACCATTGGTGTTTCCTTTGCTAGCATTAATTGTAAGTGGAGGTCATACAGAATTAGTTTATATGCCGGAAGATGGTGTATATGAAGTTATTGGTGAAACGAGAGATGATGCAGCTGGAGAAGCCTATGATAAAATTGGCAGAGTTTTAGGATTATCTTATCCAGGTGGAAAAGTGATGGATGAGATGGCGCATAAAGGTGAAGAAACGTTACAATTTCCTAGAGCAATGATGAAAGAAGACCACTATGATTTTAGTTTTAGTGGACTAAAGAGCTCGGTTATAAATACCATTCATAATGCAAGGCAAAAAGGAGACGATTTAGATCCTTTCAATGTTGCCGCAAGTTTTCAAGCAAGTGTGGTTGAAGTGCTAGTCACGAAAACGATTCGAGCTGCAAAGGAAAAACAAGTACAACAACTTTTACTTGCAGGAGGAGTAGCTGCAAATAAAGGGTTACGCACGGCACTGACAGAAGCTGTACGAAATGAATTACCGGATGTTGAATTATTGATTCCTCCTTTGAAATTATGTGGAGACAATGCAGCAATGATTGGTGCAGCAGCATATATTGAATTTAAGAAAGATGAATTTTCATCATTAAGTTTAAATGCTCGACCAGGTTTAATGTTAGAATAGTAAAAAAAGAAGGGGATACAATCGGAAAGCCGATTGTATCCCCTTCTTTTTATAAGTCTTCTAATTCTAAATGTAAGGATTCCCATTCTGACATAAGACTATCTTGTTGTTTTTGAGTTTCCATTAATTTTCCGTGATACTCTTGGACTTTTTCATGATCTCCAAATATTTCTGGCTTCGTAAGCTCTTTTTCGAGAGAGTGTATGTTTTCTTCAATTATTTCTAAAGTAGATTCCACCTCTTCAATCGAACGTTTTAATTTTCGTTCGATTTTTGCTTTTTCTTTACTTTCCAAGTAATCATTTTTAGTTTCTGTAGTTGAAGATACAATTTCCTTGGATACTATTGACTTTCCATTCTCTTCACTTGCTTTTAAACGTGCTAATTCAGCCTCTTCTTCTTTTTTCTGAAGATAATAATCATAGTCCCCCATGTACAATGTACTGCCTTCTTCAGAAAGTTCGACGACGGTAGTTGCGATTCGATTGATAAAGTACCGGTCATGTGAAACAAAAACTAACGTTCCATCAAAATCAATGAGAGCATTTTCCAAGACCTCTTTACTATCAATATCCAAATGGTTGGTAGGTTCATCTAGCATCAAAAAGTTATTTTTCTCTAGTGCTAGTTTACATAAAGAAAGTCGTGCTTTTTCGCCACCACTTAGAAAAGGAATCGTTTTTTCAACATCACTTCCTGTGAAAAGAAAACTACCTAAAATACTTCGAACGTCTTTTTCGTTCATCGTTGGGTGTTGGTCCCATATTTCCGCTAGAACGGTTTTATGATTGGATAGATTTTTTAATTCTTGATCGTAATATCCAATTTCAACGTTGGTCCCAAAATGGATATGTCCATCTATCATTGGAATAACATCTATGAGAGATTTCAAAAGAGTAGACTTTCCAATTCCATTGGGACCAACAATTGCGATTGCTTGGTGTTTTCGAATATCTAATTGAATGGGAGAAGAGAGCACGGTCTCTTCATAGCCAATGGACCCATTCTCTAAAGTCAGTACGACATTTCCACTTTCTTTTTCAATATCAAAAGAAAAGCGTGCTGAACGTTCATCCCCTTTAGGCCGATCCATCCGATCCATTTTTTCTAATCGTTTTCGACGACTTTGGGCCATTTTTGTTGTAGAAGCTCGAGCGAGATTTCGTGCAACGTAATCTTCTAATTTAGCGATTTCTCCTTGCTGTTTTTCATATTGCTTTAATTCTTGTTCGAATCGAGCTGCTTTTTCCTTTAAATAATAGGAGTAATTCCCCTTATATTGTTGGATGCTGCTACGACTAATTTCATAGACTCCAGTTGCTAGCTTATCTAAAAAATAACGGTCATGAGATACGATTAGTAGAGTTCCGTGATATCCTAATAGATAATTTTCCAACCATGCTAGTGTTTCGATATCTAAATGGTTTGTAGGCTCATCCAGAATAAGTAAATCATTTTTTTCCAAAAGGATTTTAGCTAATGCCAGCCTAGTTTTTTAGCCACCAGATAGTTGTTCAATAGGACGATCGTGGTCCTCATCATAGAACTGGAATCCATGGAGGACGGAACGGATTTCTGATTCATATCCGTAAGCATTTTTCTTTTGTAATTCTTGTTGAAGAAAGTCATAGCGCTCTAATGCTTTTTGATAGTCAGCTTCATCTTTTAATAAGGCTTCATCTGTTAATGCAATAGCCGCTTGTTCTGCTTCTTTTGTTAGCCGTATAACGGGCTCAAAAATAGTCAGCATTTCTTCCCAAATTGTTTTATTCGAATCGACTGCACTGTGTTGATCAAGATACCCAATGGAAACATTTCTTCCTTTAGAAACGACTCCAGCATCAGTAGGTTCAATCCCAGCTAAAATTTTTAATAAGGTAGATTTACCAGCACCATTTCTACCTACCAACGCAATACGTTCGTGATCTTGGATGGTAATATGGATGTTATCGAATAAAACGGTGGGACCGAAGTGGCGGGCTAGGTTCTGCCCCTGTAATAATATCATGTTGGTATCCTCTTTCTCTTAAGATAGTTTGTTTATTCTGAATATAACTAATAACGTTTATAGCAGGCTCTCTCATTTTAGCATATCCTATGTCGCACTGATAGAGTTAGTGATTCAGAATAATGGCATGTTCACAACTTTTTAATGTGAAAGCATCACTAATTTCTTCGTTAATACAAGAATTGTGGTCTTCCTTGTGCTTTTTTTTCACAAATCAGCTTAAAATGAAGCAACATACTGGATATTTCACAAACAAATGTTATACTAATACAGTAAATAAAAATAATGATTATATGAGATTCTATAGATAAATATAGGGAATCCCTATAAGAAAGAGAGAAAATAAAAATGTCAAACCCACATGATATACCTAAAGCAACAGCAAGACGTTTACCTATTTATCACCGTTACCTTCGTTACCTTCATGATGCTGGAAAAACAAGAATTTCTTCAACAGAACTTAGTGAGGCTGTTAAAGTAGATAGTGCTACAATCCGACGTGATTTCTCTTATTTTGGAGCACTTGGAAAAAGAGGGTACGGATATGAAGTGGAGTACCTACTGGACTTCTTTAGTAAAACCTTGAATCAAGATCGACTGACTAACGTTGCACTTATTGGTGTAGGAAATCTAGGACATGCGCTATTAAACTATAACTTTCATTTGAATAATAACGTACGAATCAGTTGTGCGTTTGATGTAAGAGATGATATTGTTGGAAAAATTGTTACGGGTGTTCCGGTTTATCCTTTGAGTGAAATGATGAACCAACTTCGTATTCAACAAATTGATGTAGCTATTCTAACAGTACCGCAATCGGTTGCCCAAGATGCTGCAAATACGTTAATCGAAGCAGGAGTGAAAGGAATCATGAACTTTACTCCAATCCGACTTTCTGTTCCCGATCACATTCGTGTTCAAAATGTAGACTTAACCAATGAGCTACAAACACTTATTTATTTCTTAGATAATGATGTTCATTAATACCTAAAAAAGACCTGTGAAATTCTCTAGAAGAATTTTACAGGTCTTTTTTTATGAAATAATTTAAAAATTAGTTTTTTTGAGATTGATAGTGTCTTAAATAGTGCTCCCTTGGCAATGTTCTTGAATAATTCTAATCTTTAATAAGACAGATGCATAAAGTGAAAGGACAGAAGCACCTTTTGGAGCTCTAGGAAATGGTAAGTGTTTATTTTCTTTTCATAAGGATATCACTGTTTAAGTGATTCAAAAAAATAGAAGAATCTAGGAATGCTTATCCCAGGTCCTTCTACATTAGAAGAGTTTTTAAAACTATTTTTTATCAATATTTTTTTTGATTTTAAAATAGGTACTTAACATTCGAATTCCTTGGACAATATTATTTGTAGCAAAAATAACACTTAAGATAGAGACAAATCCCCATCCAAATTTTATAACACCGTCAACTGCAAAATAAAAGAATAAAGCCGCAAGGACAAATTTCACTGTGATTTGAATTAATAAATCTTTTAAAGTCATATGATTCCTTTCTGATGGAGAGTTTTTTTAAGGTACTACAAAAAGAGTTCTGGAAAAAAGACTGGAAGGGAAGCAAAAGCGTTCATGATTCCATGTGCTAACATAGGAGTCAAAATGTTATTTGTTTTTCGATACAGATAACTGAACCATAAACCTAATGTTCCATAGATTAACATGTGGCCATCCATATGGGCAAGGGCAAATAACAAACTACTTACGACTGCAGCTCCGATGAAACCAATGTGGTCAACTAATTGAGTGACAATTGCTTTTCGGAAAACAAATTCCTCCATAATTGGTGCAAAGAGAGTTAACCCAAAAATATAAAGAGGATAAGTATTGGTTAGATCTAATAGGAGATCTGTATTTTGAGACCCGGGTGTGACTCCAAATATAGCCGTTTCAATGGAAGCAGCAATGACTTGAAGAATAATGGCACCAATAAAACCTAACACTCCCCAAAGGATGATTTTTCCATAAGAGGATGACTTTCCTTGAGTAATACTATTTACCGGAGTCCATTTCTTTTTCATGTTTAAGATAATCATGATAATTGATCCAATTAATGCCGTTACTAAACTAATGGTTAGGCTCATTTTAATTCGATCTTCTGCAGGTATGAATACCATGAGCGGAATCGGTAAAAATTGTATGGCTAAGTAAACTAGAATGATTATATTTGCTGTAGATAATTTTTTCTTCATTTCATAACCTTTCTATTTCAAATTTTATAAGCTTACAGAAAAGTATAACATAATAGATAAAAAAGTTAATCTTTTGTCTTGCAATCTATACAAGAATTGATTAAGATAGGTACATGGGTTAGCACTCACGATATTAGAGTGCTAACAAAAAAGCATTGGAGGGATTACTTTTGTTAAAACCATTAGCGAATCGTGTAATTATTGAAGTAGAAAAAGAAGAAGAAAAAACTGTAGGTGGTATTGTGTTGCCATCATCAGCTAAAGAAAAATCACAAACAGGTACGATCATTGCGACAGGTACCGGTCTAGTAACCGATGCCGGAACTACGATTGAAATGACTGTTAAAGAAGGCGATCATGTTTTATTTGAAAGATATGCCGGAACTGAAATTAAATTTGATGGAAAAGAATATCTAGTTATAAAAGAATCAGATATCGTTGCAATTGTAGAATAAGAAAATCAATAAAACATTGAACAAAAAAATGATGAGGTGAAGAAACAAAATGGCAAAAGACATTAAATTTTCTGAAGACGCACGTGCAGCTTTGCTTCGCGGTGTGGATATATTAGCAAATACAGTTAAAGTTACTTTAGGACCAAAAGGCCGAAATGTAGTATTAGAAAAAGCATACGGTTCTCCACTGATTACGAACGATGGCGTTACCATTGCTAAAGAAATTGAATTAGAAGATCATTTTGAAAATATGGGTGCTCAGTTAGTATCAGAAGTTGCTTCTAAAACCAATGATATCGCTGGTGACGGAACAACAACAGCTACTGTATTAACTCAAGCGATTGTTCGTGAAGGTTTGAAAAACGTTACAGCAGGAGCAAACCCAGTTGAATTCGTCGTGGAATTGAACTAGCTACGAGAGCTGCGGTTGCTGGATTAGCAGAGATTTCTCAAACGGTTGATTCTAAAGAATCGATATCACAAGTTGCAGCCGTTTCTTCTGGTTCTGAAGAAGTTGGAAAATTGATTGCGGAAGCAATGGAAAAAGTTGGCAACGATGGTGTTATTACCATTGAAGAATCTAAAGGAATTGAAACAGAACTAGACGTAGTGGAAGGAATGCAATTTGATCGCGGATACCTTTCCCAATACATGGTTACAGATAATGATAAAATGGAAGCTGATTTAGAAAGTCCATACATTTTGATTACCGATCGTAAGATTTCTAATATTCAAGATGTACTACCATTATTAGAACAAATCTTAAAACAAAGTCGTCCACTACTAATTATTGCGGATGATATCGATGGAGAAGCTCTACCTACATTGGTTCTAAACAAATTACGTGGAACCTTCAATGTAGCAGCTGTAAAAGCTCCTGGATTTGGAGATCGTCGTAAAGAAATGCTTCAAGATATCGCAGTATTGACAGGCGGTACCGTGATTGCAGAAGATTTAGGATTAGAATTAAAAGATGCCACTTTAGAACACTTAGGAAATGCTAGCAAAGTTGTAGTAACAAAAGACAATACGACTATTGTTGAAGGAGCTGGCGAGAAAGAAACCATTGCACAACGCGTTGCGATGATTCGTTCTCAAGCTGCAGATACAACATCTGACTTTGATCGTGAAAAATTACAAGAACGTCTTGCAAAATTATCCGGTGGTGTTGGTGTTATTAAAGTCGGCGCAGCTACTGAAACAGAACTAAAAGAACGTAAATTGCGTATCGAAGATGCATTGAATGCAACTCGTGCAGCAGTTGAAGAAGGAATTGTCTCTGGTGGGGGTACAGCACTTATCAATGTACAACATCTAGTGGAGAAATTAGAATTGACAGGCGATGAAGCAACCGGTGCACGTATTGTTGCCCGTGCTTTGGAAGAGCCAATTCGTCAAATCGCAGAAAACGCTGGAAAAGAAGGTTCTGTGATTGCTTCTCAAGTGAAAGTAATGGAACATGGAATGGGCTATAACGCAGCTACAGATGAGTGGGTAAACATGATCGAAGCGGGAATTGTTGATCCTGCTAAAGTAGTTCGCTCTGCTCTACAAAATGCCGCAAGTGTTGCTGGAATGATCCTTTCAACAGAAGGTGTCGTAGCAGATCATCCAACTTTAGAATCAAACATGCCTCCAATGGATCCAGGCATGGGCGGAATGATGTAAGAATCGAATTAAAAAAAGAATAATCTTCAAGAAACTCCCCTATCAAATGCAGAAAAACTCTGATTTGATAGGGGAGTTTTTCGTTTGGAAAGGCTCCACTTTCATTCGTCTGTCTTTGGTTGAAGTTTCGTGGTAAAATGTATAAAGTCTTTATGACTTTAAGGAGGGAAACAACGTGAATCAAAAAGAAGAATGGACAAAAGCACGCCGGGTTTTGATTACCATCATTGACTTGCTGCTATTTATTGGATCATTATTTCTATCATTTAAACTAAAATTTGGCTCTGATATCCCATATATCAACTTTCAATCGTTTCAAGGTAGTATTTTGTATGTCTCTATTGGATTTATCATTGTGAATATTCTCTTTGGAACCTACATTTTATACAATAAATCAATTAGTGATTTTTTGTTTATTACGATTATTAGTCAATTTGTAATTTCATTATTTATTATGACTCTTACATTTGCGGGAAGATGGCTTACCTTTCCTCGATCGGTCATCCTCATTAACTTTTTTGTAGGGTGTATCATCCTGTTTGCATGGAGAGCCATCGTGTTCAAAACCTACCAACATTTAAGTGGAAGTAAACGAGTGATGATTGTTGGAATGGAAAAAGAAGTATTTGCGGCAGTCGATAATTTTTCGAATACTAAAAGCATTCGTCATCTCGTAACTCACGTAGTGCTATCTGATTACTACGAAAATGTCCGTGAAAATCTTCATGATATTGATATTGTCTACTTAGCAAGTCAGATTGAAGAATCTGAAAAACTACGTATTTATGGATTACTCATGCAAGAAGATAAAAAATTCTTTTTAAATACTAGTTTTGAAAATTTAGTGATGGTTAATCCAAATATGATGAACATCGAAGACGAAAGTATTATTGAAGTGGCTGCATTCCGAATTCCACAAGAAGATGGAGCAATCAAGCGTCTTTTGGATATTGCAATAGCTCTTTTACTAATCGTAGTAACGTCACCGATTATGTTGGTTGCGGCTATTCTTGTAAAAAGAAGTTCAGAAGGTCCGGTTTTATATCGTCAAATACGAATTACTAGAGAAGGACGAGAATTTGAGATTCTCAAGTTCCGTAGTATGGGTGTGACGGCGGAAGCTGAATCGGGTCCAGTCCTTGCTAGTAGTAATGATATGCGAGTAACCCCAGTCGGTAAATACTTGCGAGCACTACGTATTGATGAACTCCCTCAACTATTTAATGTGCTAAAAGGGGATATGTCCATGGTAGGGCCACGTCCGGAGCGTCCTTACTTTGTGGATCAATTTAAACAAATGAACCCACATTATTATTTACGACATAATGTACGTGCAGGAATTACGGGCTATGCACAAGTCTATGGAAAGTATGCTTCTGATTTTAATAGTAAATTGAATTTTGACTTAATTTATATCAAAAAATACTCGTTGATTTTGGATATGAAAATCCTTCTTCAAACCGTGAAGATTTTATTTGATAAAGTGAGTTCGCAAGGGGTAGATGAAATGGAACACACCGTTCATTCTGAATCTGAGATTGCTGCTCGAGGAATTAAAGTCATTTATTAAATGGTTCAACGAAGAGGCTGGGACAAAAGTTCCAGCCTTTTCCTATATCTAAACGCCTTTTCTTCCGCTTTCTTTTCATATAAATAAGGACTTAAATGAAAAAAAGGAAAAATAAAACGATTTACGTTATAATAAGTGAAAATGAATCCTGTAATAAAAAATAATATTCTGATATTGAAGGAGTGCTTATCTTGGAAGAAACCTACAAAGACGATGGTCGCGCACTACATACTGACCTCTACCAAATTAATATGATGAAAACGTACTGGGATGAAGGAATAACGGAAAAAAGATCTGTTTTCGAATTGTATTTCCGTAACTATCCATTTAAAAATGGGTATGCTGTTTTTGCTGGTCTAGAACGTTTAGTAAAATATGTTGAAGAATTACAATTCACTGAAAGTGATATTGACTTCTTGCGTGATTCCCAAGAGTATCCAGAAGAATTTTTGACGTATCTAAAAAACTTACGTTTTACTGGAACCATTCGTTCTGCATTAGAAGGAGATTTGGTATTTGCGAATGAGCCAATCGTTCAAGTAGAGGGGCCATTAGCAGAATGCCAACTAATTGAAACGGCACTTTTAAATATTGTGAACTTCCAAACGTTGATTGCTACGAAAGCGGCACGCTTAAAATATGTAGCAGAAGATGATATTTTGATGGAATTTGGGTCTCGTCGGGCACAAGAAATGGATGCAGCTTTATGGGGAGCGCGTTCTGCGTATGTAGGTGGTTTTGATGCTACTTCTAATACCCGCGCTGGTAAACTATTTGGTATTCCCATTGCAGGTACCCATGCTCATTCTTTAGTACAAGTTTATCGTAATGACTATGATGCATTTAGTGCCTATGCACGTAGCCATAAAAACTGCGTGTTCTTAGTGGATACCTATGACACTCTTCGTTCAGGTGTACCGAATGCAATCCGTGTAGCGAAAGAAATGGGAGATAAAATCAACTTTGCTGGCGTTCGTATTGACAGTGGAGATATGGCTTATCTTTCTAAAAAAGTAAGACAGCAATTAGATGAAGCAGGTTTCCCAAATGCTAAAATTTATGCGTCGAATGATCTTGATGAAATGACCATCTTAAACTTGAAAATGCAAGGAGCAAAGATTGACGTGTGGGGTGTGGGAACTAAACTGATCACTGCCTTTGATCAGCCCGCTCTTGGAGCTGTTTACAAACTAGTTAGCATTGAAGATCATAAAGGAGAGATGGTAGATACTCTCAAGATTTCTAGTAATGCAGAAAAAGTTTCAACTCCTGGTCGCAAGCAAGTATGGAGAATCACTCGGAAGCGAGATGGTAAATCTGAAGGAGATTATATTGCTCTATGGCAAGAGGAACCGGACAAAGAAAAAGAATTGTTCATGTTCCATCCTATTTACACGTATATAAATAAAACTATTACTGATTTTGATGCGCGTCCCATCCTACAAGATATCATTGTAGAGGGGAAAAGAGTCTATGAATTACCTTCTTTAGAAGAAGTGAGAGCCTACGCAACCGAGCAACTGCATGATTTGTGGGATGAATATAAACGTATCTTGAATCCAGAAGATTATCCAGTTGATTTGTCACAAGAGACGTATGATCATAAAATGAGAACCATCAAACGATTGAAAGAGGAAGTTCGAAAAAATGGTGAGCCTCTTTAAATCATAGAATAAACAAATCTAAAGGAGGAATAGACGGTGCGGCCTTTACAAAAGAAAATTATTGAAGAATTAAAAGTGAAAGATACTATTGATCCCCAACAAGAAATTAGGAAGAGTATTGATTTTATGAAGGATTACATGAAGGCACATCCTTTCTTGAAAACACTCGTACTAGGAATTAGTGGTGGACAAGACTCCACCCTTACAGGGAAGTTAGCTCAGATGGCAATTACTGAATTACGTCAAGAAACAAAAAAGATGTATCAATTCATCGCTGTTGAACTTCCATATGGAAAACAAGCTGATAAATCTGACGTTCTGGATGCATTGGCATTTATCGAACCAGACAAAACCCTTCTTGTAAATATAAAACCAGCTACAGATGAATTAGTTTCTGCTTTAACGCAAACGGATTTATCTATATCTGATTTTAATAAAGGGAATATCAAGGCGCGTCAACGAATGGTTGTTCAATATGCGATTGCTGGAGAACAAGCAGGGGTGGTAATTGGAACGGACCACGCAGGTGAATCCGTTACTGGCTTTTTCACAAAATATGGTGATGGAGCAGCAGATATTATACCAATTTGGCGCTTAAATAAACGGCAAGGGAAAGCGATGTTGGAAGTGCTAAATTGTCCACCTCACTTGTATAATAAAGTTCCTACAGCCGATTTAGAAGAAAACCGTCCGTCTCTTCCGGATGAAGAAGCTCTAGGGGTTTCTTATGCATCGATTGATGATTATCTAGAAGGGAAAGAAGTTTCCGAAAAAGATGCAACAACGATTGAAGGATGGTTTTTGCGTACGAAACATAAGCGTCATTTACCCATTAACGTGTATGATGATTTCTGGCGAACTGAAAATGAGTAGAGAAGTAATGTAGAACGGGGGAGATCGTACTGAAAAAAATGGATTCTTATTTTAAAAGATTAAAAAAAGCCCGCCTCAATAATTGTAAAATTTCTGTTTTTTTTCTGCAACTCCTTCGTTTAATTTTGGTCGTATTTATATCGCAATTGCTTTTACAGTGGTTTCAAAATCAGCTGAATTTTAATCTGGTCGCTAATTTTGTATTGGATTGGCATACCGAAAAGTTTCTCATTAGTTGGGGTATCTTGATGATTCCGGCGATCTGGTTGTGGGCACTCACGGGTAATATTCGTGTTACAAATACAATTTACCTCGTAGCGACGATGATTGTAGGGTATATTACTTTTGAGAAAATGAATCAACGAGGAGAACCGTTTTATCCATCTGATTTTCGGATGGCAACGGATTTACCATTCTTAATGGATATGATTTCCCCTCTGATGCTTGTTATAATTTTCTCTAGTATAGCTTTTGGTATTTTTGCTTTCGCTCTAGCATTTAAACGTAAGAAAAAAACGTTGAGTCCCTTGAATTGGAAATGGCGAACGAATCTATTTTTATTGATGAGTTTATTAATGGGGTATGTTGTTCAATTTCAAGCAGAAGGAAATATTTTAAAAAAGGCGTATGACCGCACTGCTTATTGGATTCCGTACAGTCAACAGATGAACTACTATAACAATGGATTTGTAGCTGGCTTTTTATATAACTTTTCATCTTCACCCATGCAACTGCCGGAAGGATTTAGCGAAGAAGGCATGGATGTCTTGATAGAGAAGTACCAAAAAAAGCAGATGAAATCAACCAATCCCGAGAAAAAGATCAAGTAGAAGCCAATGTGATTTACATTATGAATGAGAGTTTTTCTGATCCGTTTGATCTTATGGAAATGAATAAAAATTGGGATCCGATTCCTTTTACAAGGATGCTAGGAGAAACAAGTAAAAGTGGGAAAATGTTGTCGCAAGGATATGGCGGCGGAACAGCAAATATTGAATTCGAGGCTTTAACAGGCCTTTCAATGGAACCTTTTTCACCTACGATTACCACTCCGTTCACTCAGTTTTTACCAAAAGAATCAGACTTTATATCTGTGGTATCGCGTTTAAAAAAGGATGGCCATGTGGCGACCGCGATTCATCCCTTTGATACCTCTATGTATAAGCGACGGGATAACTATGCTAACTTAGGATTTGATGACTTCTATTATAATGATACGATGAAATATACTGATAAAATAGAAAATAACCCTTATATTTCAGATGAATCTGCTTATCAAGAAGTTCTTTATCGAATGGAAAAAACAGAAGGGTATGACTTTGTCCATCTCGTTACGATGCAAGGCCACACACCGTACGATGGTAAATATACCACCACTCCTTCTATGGAACAGACTGGTTTCAGTAAAGAAGGACCTAATCAATATTTACAAGACTTAGTTTATAGCGATCAGGCAATGGAAGATTTCACACAGCAACTAAAAAAAATAGAAGAACCAACTGTAGTCGTTTTTTGGGGGGACCATTGGCCTAATGTGTTTGGAGAATCCGCTCTTCTTAATAATGGAGAAGAAGTGCTTCACCATACACCTGTTCTGATTTTTAGTAATCAATCTTCTCGGTCTGAAAATCTGGAAAAGATTAGTCCAATTTATTTCTTTAATGAAGTATTGTCGTTAACCAATGCGAAAGTAACACCTTTTGAAGCATTCCTTTTGGAACTAAAAGAAGAAATTCCAGCTTTTGAAAAAGGAATGTATTATGAAAAAGAAAAAGGGCAATATGTTCAATCAAGAGAAGAATTAAATAAAGAAGCACAAGATATTCTCGAAGAGTACGATTGGATTATGTATGATCGTACAGTCGGGGATAAAGATAGTGTTCAAAAAGGTTTTTTTGATGTGAATATGAAGTAGCCCAGATGAGAGCAGGACAAAAGTCCCAGCTTTAGAAAGAAAGGGGTGAAGCGATGAGTTTTTTTATTGAGTTTATGTTTGCATTTGCAGCTGTTATTGCACTAAGCTATTTGCTGACATTTTTCTATCGGAAAATCGCGTTACGATATCAATGGGTAGATGTTCCAAGTACTAAAAAACTTCATAAGCAACCCCTGCCAACAATGGGTGGAATTAGTATTTTTATCGCTTTTTGGTTGATCTTTTTTCTTTTCATTCCAAAGGGAAATCAAATTGCAGATGTGTATGCAGTGCTTGTTAGTTCCGCTATTATTTTAATAACGGGAATTGTGGATGACCGATATGAACTGAAGCCATGGCAAAAAATGAGTGGCATTCTACTAGGAGCAAATGTTCTCTATTTCTTTTCTAACATTCGAGTAGACAGCTTAACGATTGATTGGATTGGAACCATTCACTTTCATGAATTTAGTTATCTAGTAATGATGCTTTGGATTGCTGCCATTACGAATGCTGTTAATTTAATGGATGGGCTAGATGGTCTTGCCACAGGAACATCGATTATCTCTTTAGTAACGATAGGGCTAGTCAGCTATTTCTTTACAAACTCGGCAAATATTAGCAGTGTCATCATGATTTTTTTATTAGTAGGAAGTCTGATTGGATTCTTACCACATAATTTCTATCCAGCAAAAATATTTTTAGGCGATACGGGTTCACTTTTTATAGGCTTTATGATTGCTGCTTTATCTTTCAATGGACTAAAGCATGCTACTTTTATTTCTTTATTAATTCCAGTAGCAATTTTAGGTGTTCCGATTATAGATACGATTGCAGCAATCATTCGACGCTTATTACATAAAAAAGCAATTAGCAAAAAGGACTGGGGGCATCTGCACCATCGTTTATTACGAATAGGTTTTAGCCATAAACAAACGGTTTTGGTTATTTATGCAATGGGAATTATATTCTCGTTGACGGCTCTTCTTTACCCACTGTCCTCTTTTTTTAGGGGTAGTTATTTTGACGGTGGGGTTAATTTTTGGAATGACTTTATTTGTAGTTAGTTTTAATTTGTTAGACCGAGGAGATACACCTATTAGACGTTTTCTTTATCACTTATTTTATAAAGAAGATGATGAAGAATCAGATGGAAAAGACTAAAAGAATACAATAAAAAATGAGAAATGGTATCGTACCATTTCTCATTTTTATTCGTCTAAATCATCCCACTCATCTTTTTCTTCCATGGTAATAGGGAGTTCTCGATATTGATTTTCTTCTAAATGGAATGTTACATTCCCACTCATCAAGTCAACCACTTTATCTTGAAAGGACTCCACTTCATCAATGGGAACACTAGTAGTGAAGGTAACCGTATCGGTGTATTGGGTATCTAGCAACTCATATTCCGTTTGATGAAGATGGTTTTCAAGTAGACCTGATGAAGAATATCCTACCGTACTAGAAACAGGGGTTTGTAACGAGCAACGGATGATTCCTACTCCACGTAAAGCAGTAGAAACAGACTTGCTATAAGCACGGATAAGGCCTCCTGCACCTAATTTGATTCCACCAAAATAACGGGTTACAATAGCAACTACGTAATGGAGATGGTTCTTTTTTAAAACTTCTAACATGGGAACTCCAGCTGTCCCAGAAGGCTCGCCATCATCGTGGGCACGTTGGATTTCGTCTTGATCTCCAATTAGATAAGCTACACAATTATGATTTGCTTTCCAATGCTCCTTTTTGATTTCACTAATGAACTCTTTAGCGTCCTCTTCATTTTCCACTCGTTTTAGAGAACAGATGAATCTAGATCCTCTTATTATAATTTCTTCTTGTCCATCTTTAGCGATCGTAAAGTAAGATTCCAGCATCCAATCCTCTCCTTTTCCTTTTTTACTTCTTCTATCATTCTAGCATAGTATCCATTCGAAAAGAAAAACATGAATGGGTTCTTTTATGAGAATTCTATAGCAACCGTGCATTTTTTTTGAAATTTATTGTATAATGATGGGTGGAACCTAAAATAAGTCAAAAGAGACTAAGATGAGGTGTAAAAGTGGAAGCAAAAGAATTATTTAATAGTATAAAAGTAAAGAATATAAAGGGCACTTTACCAGACCTTAGCATAAATAAAATAACGCAAGATACTCGTGAAGTAGAAACTGGAGATGTCTTTCTTTGTATCGAAGGCAGTGACTTTGATGGGCATTTGTACGCAAAAGATGCTGTTGAAAAAGGAGCTACAGTTATTGTTGCTCAAAAAAAATAACAGACGATTTGGGAAATACACCGATTGTATATGTAAATGATACTCGTAAAATGATGGCAATTCTAGCCTCTTCTTTTTATAATCATCCTAGTGAAGACTTAACAGTCATTGGTGTCACGGGAACAAATGGAAAGACAACAGTTACCTATTTAATTGATGCAATTTGTAAAGCAGTTGATAAAAAGACTGGATTAGTAGGAACGATTGAAATGCATATTGATGATGAAATTCTTCCAACTATTAATACCACTCCTGATAATCTTACGATGCAACGAAGCATGCGGAAGATGGTTGAGAAGGGTGTAGAAGTTTGCTCCATGGAAGTTTCCTCTCACTCACTAGTACAGGGACGTACATGGGGAATTGATATGGATGTTGCTGTGATTACGAATTTGACCCATGAACATTTAGATTTCCATAAAACAATGGAAGAATATTCGCTTGCAAAAGAATTATTATTTACTCACTTAGGAAATAGTTGGAAAAATGGCAAAGGGAAAATAGCCGTTCTTAATAAAGATGATCAAACGTTTGAGCGGTACAGTCAGGTGACACCGGCAGAAGTGATTTCATACAGTTTAAAAGATGCAACGGCAGACTTTTTTGCTGAAAATATTACGTTTAATCAAAATGGAACACACTTTGATTTAATCGTAGCCGGAAAAGTTTACCCAGTTGAAATCAAATTAATTGGTGAATATAATGTTTCCAATGCACTAGCCGCATTGGCTGCTGCTTATGCAAGTGGGATTTCCTTAGAAGCAGCTTCAAAAGCAATTGGAGAGTTACAACTAGTAGAAGGCCGTTTAGAACCTGTTTCTAAAACAGATGGATATAGTGTTTATATTGATTATGCACATAGTCCAGATGGTTTAGAAAAAGTTTTGGACGCTTTACAGCCGATTACTTCAGGCAGAGTGATTAACGTAATGGGATGCCAAGGAAGTCGTGATATGGAAAAGAGACCAATCATGGGTAGAATTGCCAGTGACCATGCTGATTATGTTGTTTACACAACGGATAGCCCGGAAATGGAGCCACAGGAAGAAATCATAAAAATGGTTCTTTCTGACGTTCAGAAAGACAATTATACGTATATAGAAGATCGTAGAGAAGCGATTTTCCATGCTGTACAAATTGCAGAGCCAGGTGATAGTGTAGTGATTACAGGTCGTGGTCATGAAACTTTCTATAATGTGGGCAAAACGCCGGTTATGTTCCTCGATCGAGAAGTAGCAGAGGAAGCAATTGAACATCGGAATACTCTAGAGCAGAAAACCGACTAAAGGACGAAACTCACGAAGGGATTACAAAAAATGAAAATAGCGATTGTTACCGACAGTACTGCTTATATTCCAGAGCCGGTTCGCAGAGAAAAAAACATTTTCATGTTGCCACTTGTGGTGCAGTTAAATGGCGATATTTACCGGGAAGAAGTGGATATAACACCGGAAGAATTTTATCGAAAAGTAAAAGAAATGCCTAGTTTACCGACTAGTTCACAACCAGCAATTGGAGAGATTTATCAGCTCTTCAAAACATTGTCAAAAGATTACGATGCAATTATTAGTATCCACCTTTCTTCAGGGATTAGTGGTACGTTCCAAAGTGTGCTTTCTTTTCAAGATGAATTTCCTACTTGTAAAATATATGCATTTGATTCAGAAAGTAGCTGTTATGTACAAGCAAGATATGTTTTGGAGGCATCCAGATTATCAGAAAAAGGTTTGGATGCAGAAAGAATTATGGAACGTTTAGATCAACTCAAGTCACGCTCTCAAGCCTATTTTATTGTAGATGACTTACGAAATCTTCAAAAAGGTGGACGGTTATCAGGAGGAGCAGCAGTGGTTGGTTCGATGTTGAAAATAAAACCAATTTTGCATTTTTCTAACAAACACATTGTAGTCTTTGAAAAAATTCGTACTCAAAAGAAAGCTTTAAAACGAATTGAAGACATTTTAGGAGAGTCTGTTAAAGAAACTGATTATCCTTTGATTGCTACCGTCATTCATGCAAATGTCGAAGAGAAAGCTAGTGCTTGGATGAATGAATTAAAATCTCTTTTTCCAGAAGTCCGTTTTGAATTAGCTTATTTTGGTCCGGTTATCGGTACGCACCTAGGAGAAGGTGCACTAGGTTTGACCTGGACGGAAGATAGTGAAAGAAATCGTCTAGAGTCCTAAAATGATTTGAAAAAAACAGCTGAGAATATAATCTCAACTGTTTTTTACTATTTATTTTTATAACTTAAAAATATTTTTTCGTATCCTTTTCATCCTTTTGCGTATTTATGTATAAAGAAGAGGTGGACAGTATGGAAAGTGGAAAAGACGTTCTTTATGGGAGAGAAATTACTAGAAAAGAGTTGCAAGGAGAAGAGGAGACACTTGAAAAAGCATTTCAAAAGTCAGCCTTTCTAATAGAACAGAATGTATTTACTTGTAGAAGGTGTGGAACGAGCGATCCCAGACAACAGGTTCAATCCCCATGTTCTTGTGGGGAAACATGTTTCTACTGTGTAGCGTGTTTGAATATGGGAAAAGTGAAAAAATGTAGTATGTTATATTCGTTAGCTGAACCAAATGAGTTTCCTCTGTTTTCAAAAGACTGTTTACAATGGAAGGGTGTTCTTTCTTTAGAACAAGCACGAGCTTCGCATGATATTGTCACTACCGTCCTTGAAAAAAAGCTCGTTTAATCTGGGCAGTAGCCGGTTCTGGAAAAACAGAGATGATTTTTCAAGGAATAGCCGAAACGTTAGTTAGAAAAGGACGAGTATGTATTGCTTCGCCAAGAATTGATGTTTGTCTGGAATTAGCACCCAGGATTCAAGCAGCTTTTCCAGAAATCCCTCAGATCCTTTTATATGGCGATTCTCCGGACTCATATCGGTATACTCCACTTGTTATCGCAACTACACATCAACTACTACGTTTTCGGGAAGCATTTGATTTGTTGATTATTGATGAAGTCGATTCGTTTCCGTATCATAATGACGCCATGCTTCATTTTGGTGCAGAGAAGTCTCGAAAAAAGGATGGTGCTCTTTTGTATTTAACTGCCACTCCTCCCAGGAAGCTTCTAGATCAAGTGAAGGATCACTCTTTGTTAGCTACTATTTTACCTGCCCGTTATCATGGATATCCCTTACCAGAAGCAACGTGTATCTGGCTAGGAGATTGGCGTCAAGATATTTTGATGAAACGAAAACGAGCTAAATTTTTAAAAATAATAGAAAAAGAATTCTCTCTAAACAGACGTTTTTTACTGTTTTTACCTCATATTGGTCTAATGAAATCCTTAGAAGAATGGCTTCATATTGTTTATCCTCATAAGAAATTTACAAGTGTATCCGCACAAGACGCTAGTCGGGTAGAAAAAGTCAAACAGATGCGAAATGAAGAATTTGATTTTTTAATGACGACGACCATTTTGGAACGTGGGGTTACTTTTCGAGATATTGATGTATTTGTTTTAGGAGCAGAAGATTCTGTCTTTACGGAAGCCTCGCTTGTACAAATTGCTGGAAGAGCCGGTAGGCATAAAGATTTTCCAACTGGGAACGTTTGGTATGGTCATTTTGGATATACAAAAGCGATGAAAAAAGCTGTCCAACAAATTAAATATATGAATCAAGAAGCTAGGAAGAGGGGGCTTTTGGATGCATAAGTGTCTCCTTTGTCAAATTCCACTGACAAATAGTTTAACGATAAAGGAACTTTTTTCATTTCAACGACAACAAGTGCCAGTTGTTTGTTCAAAGTGCTTAGGAACTTTTATCCGAATTAAAAAAGAGAAAAGTTGTCTGGGGTGTTCGCGCCCTCAAAAAGACCAAGAATACTGTCCAGATTGTTTGAAATGGCAAAAATGGTATCCAGAATTGAAAATAGAGCACACTGCTTTTTTTGAATATGAAGAATCGTTCAAAAATTGGTTGCATCGGTATAAATTTCAAGGAGATATTCGTCTATCTCAAATATTTATATCAGAAATCCAACAAGTGTTTCGTCAAAATCGAGATGCTTGTATAGTTCCCTTACCAATTTCTCTAACAAGTAAGGAAGAACGTGGTTTCAATCAGTGTGAAGAAGTTCTTCGTGCAGCAAAAGTTCCTTACGTTCATTTATTAGAAAATATATATACGGGTGAAAAGCAATCCGAAAAAGATCGTCAGGAACGTCTTCATATGAGGCAACCTTTCCAGATTCGGCCGAATTGTCTTTTATTGGATCAGAAAATTATTTTGTTTGATGATGTCTACACAACGGGTCGTACGATCCTTCATGCCAAGCAATTACTAGCTTCAGTTGGGTACAAAGAAGTCAGTTCTTTTACATTAGGAAGATAAAGATCAGGAATCAATTGTAAAAGTACCGCGCTTACATTATAATGTAGTTAAAGATCCCTCATGAGTGGTCCATGAGGAATTCTTTTCTGATAGTGAATCAGACGAAAGGAGAGATTGCTATGTTTAAGTACAATGTCCGCGGAGAAAATATTGAGGTTACTGGAGCAATTCGAGATTATGCTGAAAAAAAATTAAGTAAAATTGAACGTTTTTTCAATAATGTTCCCGAAGCAACTGCTCACGTAAACTTAAAGGTTTACTCTGATAAAACAGCAAAAGTTGAGGTAACAATTCCTCTTCCTTATCTAGTCTTGAGGGCTGAAGAAACATCCTTTGACCTTTATGGAAGTATTGATCTTGTAGTAGATAAATTAGAACGTCAAGTTCGTAAATACAAAACTAAAATTAACCGTAAATCACGTGAAAAAGGTTTTGAGATGACGACTGATATATCTGCTTTAGAAGAACAAGTAGATGAAAATAATGGTCACTTGGAAATCGTGAGAACGAAACGTCTTTCCCTTAAACCAATGGATAGTGAAGAAGCAGTGTTGCAAATGAACATGCTTGGACACAACTTCTTTATTTTCGAAGATTCAGAAACGAATGGAACAAGTATTGTGTACCGTCGTAAAGATGGTAAATTTGGACTTATCGAAACAGATAATCTATAAAAATCCGATTGTTCCATTTATGAATGAATTAAAAATAAGAAAACCAGTTACATTCACTTTTAGGAATGTAACTGGTTTATTTTTTAATCTCTTCTTTTAATACGCGGAAAAGAGTACTAAAACAGTTGAATTAGTGGTAAAATAAGTAAAGTGCGTGAATTGTATATCTTTCATGTTATCTGAAAAATAAACGATTAAAAAGAAGAAGAATATGTATCCAAAAAAATGAATTGAAATAATGATTCAAAGTATAAAGGAGATTTAGAATGGCCAACTTTTTGAAACGGATTTTTGAAAACGATAAAGCAGAATTGAAAGCATTAGAGAAGATAGCTGATGTCATCATAACGTATGCAGATACCATGGCAGCGCTAGATGATGCAGAATTAATTGCAAAAACAGATGAATTTAAAGAACGCTATCAAAAAGGGGAAACACTAGACCAGTTATTACCAGAAGCATTTGCAGTCGTACGTGAAGCATCTAAACGAGTACTAGGTCTTTATCCTTATAAAGTTCAGTTAATGGGTGGAATTACCCTCCATAAAGGAAATATAGCAGAAATGAAAACCGGTGAAGGGAAGACAGTAACAGCAACAATGCCTGTTTATTTGAACGCATTAGCGGGAGAAGGAGTTCATGTTGTTACGGTTAACGAATACCTAGCCAGTCGTGATGCGGTTGAGATGGGAGAGTTATATCGTTTTCTTGGTATGAGTGTTGGATTGAATATTTCTGGGAAGTCATCAGAAGAAAAACGCGAAGCCTATTTGTCTGATATTACCTATACGACAAATAATGAATTAGGATTTGATTACTTACGCGATAATATGGTTGTGTACCGGAATCAAATGGTTCAACGTCCACTTAACTTTGCAGTAGTCGATGAAGTGGACTCCATTCTAGTCGATGAAGCTCGTACACCATTAATTATTTCTGGACAAGCAGAAAAATCAACCGCTTTATATAATCGTGCGGACTTCTTTGTAAAAGGTTTGAAAGAAGAGGACGATTATACGATTGACGTTACTTCTAAATCAATCGGGTTAACGGATCAAGGGATTGAAAAAGCTGAAAAAACGTTCCACTTAGGAAACTTATATGATGTTGATAATACTCGCTTGGTACACCACATCGATCAAGCCTTACGTGCGAATTTTATCATGTTACACGATATTGATTATGTTGTGACAGAAGGAAAAATAAAAATCGTTGATCAATTTACCGGTCGTATTATGGAAGGTCGTCGCTATTCAGATGGACTTCACCAAGCAATTGAAGCAAAAGAAAATGTTGAAATTGAAAATGAATCCCGTACCATGGCATCTATTACTTTCCAGAACTATTTCCGTATGTATAAGAAATTATCTGGGATGACGGGTACTGCTAAAACAGAAGAAGAAGAGTTCCGTGAAATTTACAATATGGATGTAATCGCCATTCCAACGAATAAACCGATTGTGCGAAAAGACTATTCAGATTTATTGTATCCTTCTTTGATGAGTAAATTTAGAGCAGTTGTGAAAGATATTGAGAAACGTCATCAGAATGGTCAACCTATTTTAGTAGGTACGGTTGCAATTGAGACATCAGAACTTCTATCACGTCTATTGACCGAAGCAGGAGTTCCTCATGAAATCCTAAATGCGAAAAACCACTTTAAAGAAGCAGATATTATCATTAATGCTGGACAAAAAGGTTCTGTAACCATTGCTACTAACATGGCTGGTCGGGGAACAGATATTAAATTAGGACAAGGCGTAAAAGAAGTAGGCGGACTATGTGTAATTGGAACAGAACGACATGAATCTCGTCGTATTGACAACCAGTTGCGTGGACGTTCTGGACGCCAAGGAGACCCAGGTGAAACACAATTTTACCTATCTTTAGAAGATGATCTTATGAAACGTTTTGGTTCGGAACGTATCCAGCAAGTATGGAGTAAATTGAATCTAGATGAAGACGCAGAAGATATGGTCATTCAAAGTAAAATGCTTTCTAAACAAGTAGAATCTGCACAAAAACGAGTAGAAGGAAATAACTATGATACTCGTAAAAACGTGTTAGAATACGATGAAGTAATGCGTGAACAACGTGAGATTATGTATGGTCAACGTTTAGAAGTAATTATGGAAACAGAGTCTTTGAAAACAGTGACGATAAACATGATTAAGCGTACGATTAATCGCATGGTTGAAACACATACACAAGGTGAAAAAACAGAGTGGGATTTGAAAGCCATTTATGATTTTGCTGCAAACGTGTTGGTTCATCCAGACAGTATTAAGGAATCAGATTTAGAAAATAAATCAGCTGAAGAAATTAAAGATGATTTAATCCAACGTGCAGAAGCTATTTACAAAGAAAAAGAAGGACAATTAAGACCAGAACAAATTTTAGAATTTGAAAAAGTAGTTATTTTACGAATTGTAGATAGAAAATGGACGGATCATATCAGTAACATGGATGAGCTTCGTGAGGGAATTGGTCTGCGCTCGTATGCACAAAACAATCCGTTGACAGAGTACCAAGCGGAAGGCTATAAACGTTTCCAAGAAATGGTTGCATCCATCGATTATGAAGTGTCACGTATTATTATGAAATCTGAAGTACGTCAGAATCTAAATCGAGAATCTTTAGGTACTGAATCAAACATTCGTCCAAGCCGTGAAAGCGAAGCAGGATCTGTGGATCGTGCAGAGCAAGTGAAAAAAGCGCAATTCGCAGCGATGCAAATGCGTCAAATGATGATGGCTCAACAGGCAGCAAATGCTGCAAAAGGACAACCAGTAGGACCAACTACGCCCGTTACACCAAATCCTGGAGCAACGGTAGAAGAAGTAAGCCCAGTATTAAGTGACGAAGAAGAACAAACAAAAAAGATTGCTGATATGAAAGTGGGACGCAATGATGCATGTCCTTGCGGAAGCGGCAAGAAGTTTAAGAATTGTCACGGAAAAAATATATAAAATAGACCGGTTTCCCCTTGCTTATGGAAAGGGGAAACTTTCTCTTTTATAATGAGGAATAATGATATACCAGTAACAGGGGGAATTATGATGGAATTAAGTGAAGTGAAATCTTTTTTAGAGGAATCGCGAGAAAAAATAAATAGCTTTGGGAGGTCTCTTTGACTTAGAGGCTCTAGAAGCAAATATCGCAGAACATGAAGATCGTATGCAGGATCCTTCTTTTTGGGAAGATTCAAATGCGGCACAAGAAATCATTAATGAAGCAAACCAACTAAAAACAGTCTATGAAACCTTCCAAAAACTAGCAGAAATGCAAGATGATTTAGAAGTTACCTATGAATTGACAAAGGAAGAACCAGATGCTGGTTTTGAAGAGGATCTTTTTGAACAGACGGAAGAATACCGAGAAACATTGGAAGCCTATGAACTGACGATGCTTTTGGATGGACCACATGACCAAAATAATGCAATCTTGGAAATTCATTCTGGTGCAGGTGGAACGGAGTCTCAAGATTGGGCAAGCATGCTGTTCCGAATGTATACACGTTGGGCGGAACAAAAAGGATTTACTGTAGAAACGTTAGATTATCAAGCTGGAGATGAAGCCGGAATCAAAAGTGTCACTATTTTGATAAAAGGTCTAAATGCTTACGGGTATCTGCATGCCGAACGTGGTGTGCATCGTTTGGTACGTATTTCACCATTTGATTCTGCAGGAAGAAGACATACTTCATTTTGTTCTATTGATGTAATGCCTGAATTTTCGGCAGACAATGCAGATATTGAAGTAGATGCAGATGATATTCGAGTAGATACGTATCGTGCAAGTGGTGCGGGTGGACAGCACGTTAATAAAACGTCTTCTGCCATTCGAATTACCCATATTCCTACTGGGATTGCCGTTCAGAGTCAAGCACAACGTTCACAATTTCAAAATAGAGATACCGCAATGGGAATGTTGAAGGCGAAACTCTTCCAATTACAAGAAGAGGAAAGAGAAAAAGAATTGGCTGCCATTCGGGGAGAACAAAAGGAAATTGGCTGGGGTTCTCAAATTAGATCCTACGTCTTCCATCCCTACTCGATGGTAAAAGATCACCGTACGAACCATGAAACCGGAAATGTACAAGCAGTTATGGATGGCGACTTAGATGGTTTTATTGATGCCTACCTCAAAAAGAATATCGATATAGTAGATTAATTTTAAAGGAGACTGATTCCACCGATTTTTGGTGATTTCAGTCTTTTTTTGAATGTGTGTTAGAGTGAAGGAGAGGAAAGGATATTTTGGTAAGTGATTTGGTAAGTGGTTTGCCGTTTATATTACAGACTGAAATGTAAATGTAAAGAAACTAATACAGACAATTTTTTTTTCCATGCTATAATGTATAAGCAATCTGGCAAACACATATAAGTAAATCGTCTTCTCCTCAAACGTGTGTATAGTTTGGGGTTTTTTTTCAAAATTTTAGACTGTCCTGATTGAATGATAAAAACGGCCTGAGAATGAAGTCGACATATGCGAAAATAAAAAAAGATGGGTGATTACATGATTGAGATGAAAAATGTCTCGAAGAAATATCCAAATGGTATAACTGCTGTGAACAATTTAAGTGTTAAGATTGAGCAAGGTGAGTTCGTTTATATAGTAGGTCCAAGTGGAGCAGGAAAATCAACCTTTATTAAATTAATGTATCGAGAAGTAAAACCAACAAGTGGTACGGTAAATATTGGGAAATTTGATTTAGCGAAGATGAAAGAACGAGAGGTTCCTTTATTACGTCGTTTTGTAGGAGTTGTATTCCAAGATTTTAAATTACTTCCTAGACTAACCGTTTTTGAAAATATTGCTTATGCAATGGAAGTTGTAGAAAAAAGTCCTAGTCAAATAGATAAACGAGTAACTGAAGTTTTAGAGTTAGTAAACTTGAAACATAAAGCTCGTATGTTCCCGAACGAACTATCTGGAGGAGAACAACAACGAATTGCAATTGCACGTGCGATTGTCAATATGCCTGGTATTCTGATTGCAGATGAGCCAACCGGGAACTTAGACCCAGATACATCCATGGATATTATGCGTATTTTGGAAGAAATTAATGGGCAAGGCACGACCATTCTAATGGCGACTCATAATAGCCAAATTGTTAATGATATCAAGCATCGTGTATTGGCTGTTGAAAACGGTCAGATCGTGCGGGACCAACAGGAAGGGGATTACGGATATGAAGCCTAGAACAATTGGAAGACATATTCGTGATGCTTTCAAAAGCCTTTTACGAAATGGTTGGATGACGGTAGCGGCCATTAGTGCTGTAGGGATGACCTTAATGCTTGTTGGCTCGTTTGTAGCGATTCTTTTTAACGTAAATAAAATAGCTAGTGATGTCGAAAACGATGTAAGTGTTCGTGTATATGTCGATTTGGCTGCTGAACAAGATGATAAAGATGATTTAAAAGAAAAATTAGAGAAAATTTCCAATGTTGAATCGATTACCTATTCAACTCGTGATGAAGAATTAACAAAATTAATCGGAAGTTACGGAGAAGAATTTGATTTATTCGGCGATGACAATAACCCTTTATATGACGTTTTTATTCTTAGTACCGAAGTTCCTGAGCAAACTGGAAAAGTAGCAGAGGAAGCTGGAAACAATGATTATGTTGCTAAGGTAGAGTATGGTGGTGCTACAGCTGAGAAGTTATTTGATACCATCGCAACTCTTCGAACGGTCGGAATTGTCATTATAGTTGGCCTTTTACTAATTGCAGTCTTCTTGATTTCTAATACGATCCGGATAACTATTATCTCTCGTAGTACTGAAATTGAAATTATGCGTTTAGTTGGGGCGAAAAATAGTTATATCCGTTGGCCTTTCTTAATTGAAGGATCTGTGATCGGATTTGTAGGTGGATTGATTCCAACGGTTGTTCTGTTCTTCTTGTATCGCTTCTTGTTTGACTTAGGAGCAAAATACTTGTTAGGATCAAACTTTGCCTTGTTATCAGCTAATCCATTCATATACTATTTGGGATTAGGAATGATTGGAATGGGTGTCGTACTTGGTTCAATCGGATCTGTTTTCTCCATGTCACGTTTCTTGAAAGTATAATAAAATCGATTAAAAGAGCTACTTTGTGCGTAAATGAATCCCTACCCGAAAACTAGACACTCAAAAAAAGAGTGTTCTCGTTTTCGGGTTATTTTTTATCTGTTTTTTCGTTATACTCTAATGGAACAGTTTGGAATCGGAGGTCACCACATGAGCAAAAAAATATATACGGAACAAGAAATTGAAATACTGGAGAGAAATCTAAATATAAAAAGTGTTTCTTCTAAAAGTATTACCTACTCATCAGCATTCAAAATCAAAGCCATAGAACAAAGTAAAACGGGCATGACCTCAACGGTCATTTTTGAAGAGGCGGGGCTTCCAGCATCGCTAATCGGGGAGGGAAAGGCTCATCAGTCGTTGGGACGTTGGAAGAAAAGCATGGCGAAGCAAGGTCAGGATGGCTTTCTTCAAGAGACGCGTGGTAAGGGGCCGGGGCCAATCGGGAGCCAAGGGGTATCCCTGGAAGATAAATTAGCAAAAGCTAACGCTCGCATCGCCTATCTTGAAGGAAACCTCACACTAGTAAAAAAATTAGAGCTTCACGAAAGGAGCGTGAAAAACGGGACAAAGGCCGTCCTAAAGACCAATGAGCGGTATACACTGATCAATCACATCATTCGTGAGTATCAACTCAAAAACATGGTGAAACATCTTTGCGAAATTGCCGAAGTCAGTCGGAGTGGATATTACTATTGGCTAAAAACTGAAGTAAATCGCATGGAGAAGTACGAAAACGATTGGGCTGACTACAAACTACTTTATCACGTATTTCTTGATAAGAAAAAATGCGGAATCGAAGAGATTAAAATGACTCTGGAAAATGAGTATAACCTGGTAATGAATCACAAGAAAATCCGGAGGATTCTACGCATGAACGGCATTATTTCTCCAATCAGAAAAGCAAAACCTTACCGAAAAATCATGAAAGCTACGCAGGAGCACAAAACCAAGAAAAACTTGGTGAATCGGCATTTTGACTGCGGAACTCCATATAAAGTGCTCCTGACAGATATCACCTATCTTCCATACGGGAACGGTCAAACAGCCTATCTTTCCGCTGTCAAAGACGGTGCAACGGGAGAAATCGTTGCCCATCACTTTTCTACAAGCTTGAAAATGGGGTTGGTATATCAGACGTTGGAAAAACTGCCCAAAGTGATCCAACAAGATATTCTAGAAACAGAACGATACTTTCACTCGGACCAAGGTGTCCATTATACACACCCAACCTTTCAGAAAAAGGTTGAAGAAATGGGCTTGACGCAGTCCATGTCCCGGAGGGGCAACTGCTGGGATAACGCTCCTATGGAATCCTTTTTTGGTCATATGAAGGATATCGTCCTATCTGAAAAACAAGAGACACTTCAGGACCTGTGGTATGCCGTAGAAGAATATATTGAATTTTACAATCATCGCCGCTACCAAAAAAATTAAAGAAGATGACCCCGATTGCTTATCGAGACCATCTTCTATGGGCAGTATGAACCTGTTTTTTTAGGTGTCTAGTTTAGAGGTAGGGATTCAAAATGAGGTAGCTCTTTTTTTATTTACAAATAGAAAGGCTGGCTTTTAAATGCATTCTTTCCCTTTTTATATTCAAATGATAGAATAGGGACAGAATAGAAGTCTAAATATTTTTCCAGGAGGAAACGAATGAAAAAAGTACTCGTTGTGGATGATGAAGAATCAATTTTAACCTTATTAACCTTTAACTTGAAAAAGGAAGGCTATGAGGTTACGAATACAATGGATGGAAAAGAAGGGTATGAATTAGCGCTTCAAAATGATTATGATTTTATTATTTTAGATTTAATGTTGCCTTCCATGAATGGAATGGATATTTGTCAAAGCTTACGACGAGAAAAAATTGATACACCCATTCTGATGCTCACAGCAAAAGATGATGAATTAGAAAAGATAATTGGGTTAGAGCTAGGTGCAGATGATTATATGACAAAGCCATTTAGCCCGAGAGAAGTTCTAGCACGGATGAAAGCTATTCTTCGAAGAATGAAACTTTCACAGGACAAGCACTCTGAAAGGGAGATAGAAGAAGACGGCAAGGATACACAATCCTTAGATAAAAAAATAGTAGCGGGAGACTTGCTTATTTTTCCTGATCGTTACGAAGTTTATTTGAAGCAAAGTAAATTAGAACTAACCCCTAAAGAATTTGAATTACTAGTATATATGATCAAGCGTACGAATCGAATCTTGAGTCGAGAACAATTATTAAATGCCATTTGGAACTTTGACTATGCAGGTGAGACAAGAATTGTTGATGTTCATATTAGCCATTTACGAGAGAAATTAGAAGAAGATACTAAAAACCCTAGATATATTAAAACGGTAAGAGGATTTGGCTATAAATTTGAGGTTTCAAAAGAATGAAGCAACTACAGTTTCGGATGTTTGGAATATTTTTCTCGATTTTTGTGGTATTTACAATCGTATTTGGTGTCTTTTTAGATCGAGTCTTGGAAGAGTATACACGTGATAACCAGTTGTCTTTTCTAACAGAAAGTGCAAATGTTTTAGCGGAATCTCTCCATTCCCCAGCTTCTAATAAAAGTACGATTACAAATTATTTAGAAAATATGGAACAACATATAGATGATCGGATTACCTATGTTGAGTTAGACGGGAATGTAATCTATGATTCACAACGTGATCCCGAAGACCTAGAAAATCATTTCTTACGAGAAGAAATAGTCGAAGTGATGGCAGGTGCCCCTTCAGGTAGCTCCATTCGAATAAGTGACAGTACTCAACAAGAGTTGTATTACGTAGCCGTTCCCGTAGTTGGAGAAAATAATGAATTGATAGCCATTGTTCGATTATCTCGTCCTTTAAGTGAAATTGGAATTAGCAATCAAATTGTCCAATCTCTTTATTATTTTATTTTTATTGCAATTTTGGCGTCCTTTGTTTTGACGTACTTGTTAACTCGAAAAGTTGCCAAACCGATTGAAGATGTTATGGATGTTGCTCATGAACTTTCTAACCAGAACTATCAAGCACGATACAGTAGAAAGGGTTCAGGGGACCTTCAGGAACTTGGGAATACAATGAATGACCTAGCAGAAAATTTGGAGAATCAAACGCAAGAGCTTATTCAAAATGATGAGAGATTAAGAAAGCTCATTAATCATTTAGTTATTGGGGTCATGCTTTTAAATGAACAGAAAGAAGTAACAATGGTAAACGAAGCGATGGAGAAAATTCTTCATCTTCCAAAAGAAAAAATAGTAGGGAAAACGTATTTAGAAGCAATTAGTAGTTATGGAATGAGTCATCTAATTGAAAGAGTATATCAAACTAAAAAATCTGAAAATGATGAAATTTATTTTTATCATCCACAAGAGCAAGTTGTCGATGCTAATATTGTTCCAATTGTATCGCGAACGCCAGACGAGACGGACTTAATCGTACTTTTATATGATATCACTGAAATTCGACGATTAGAAAAGGTGCGATCGGACTTTGTTGCAAACGTTTCTCATGAATTACGAACACCTATTACTGCTTTAAAAGGATTTTCGGAAACTTTGTTAGATGGTGCGATGGAAGATAAAGAAACGTTAGAACAATTTCTAGGTATTATTTTAAAAGAAAGCTTTCGTTTAGAATTACTTGTCAATGATATTCTAGAACTTTCTCGGTTAGAACAACGCCAAGTTCCAATGAATCTGGAGCCTGTAAATCTTTCTAATTTGGTAAGAGAGACTCTTGCATTGATACAGCAGCCCGCAAAAGAAAAGAAAATGAATGTGCAGTTTGATGGTGAAGAAGTACTTGTAGTAGCAGATCCCAATCGTATCAAACAGATTTTATCAAATTTAATTAATAATGCTTTAGTTTATACACCAGAAGAAGGAACGATCCAAATTTTTGTTGATCGAAAAGGAAAGCAAGCAGTCCTTACGATTACAGATAATGGCATTGGGATTTCAGAAGAAGAAATCAATCGAGTCTTTGAAAGGTTCTATCGAATTGATAAAGGACGCAGTAGAAATTCTGGTGGAACTGGACTAGGATTATCGATCGTGAAATATTTGATAGAAAATATGAATGGCAGTATTACTGTAAAAAGTAAGTTAGGGTTAGGAACGACATTTACAGTAAAAATCCCCCTAGCTTAAAAAAACAACCTTTTATTGAATAGAGAAAGAGGCTGAATCCGTTAAAATGGATTCAGCCTTTTTTTGATAAAGAAAACACATTTACGAAACCTTTACAAAAACGTTAAGATGCGACGACAACCTTTACAAAAAGGATATCTAGAATTAACAATCAAACGATATAGTTAAACAAGAGAACAACGTAAGTATGTTCTATATCTTATTAAAAAGGATGGGAAATAATGAATAGAGAAAAACTTTCGAAAGTAATGTTCGCTTTATCAGTAGGTGCCACACTAGCTGCATGTTCAACAGGAGAAGCTCAATCAACAAATGAATCATCAGGATCAAGAATGAACTCAGTAGAAAATCAAGAAGTGCTGGTGGATGGTTCTTCTACGGTTTTCCCTATTATGGAGGCAGTAGCAGAAGAGTTTACGATTGCCAATCCTGACCTTCGTGTAACGATAGGTGTATCAGGAACAGGTGGCGGATTCGAAAAGTTTATTTCGGGTGAAACAGATATAAATAATGCATCTAGACCTATAAAAGAGGAAGAAGAACAATTACTAACCCAAGCTGGAATTGAATATACAGAATTTAAAATCGCTTTAGATGGACTTTCAGTTGTAGTGAATGCAGAAAACGATTGGGTAGATCAAATGAGTATTGAAGAGTTAGCCCTAATTTGGGGAGAAGGAACAGGTGTTGAAACGTGGGCTGATGTCCGTGATGGATGGCCTGAAACGCCTATTGAACTGTTTAGCCCTGGGACAGATTCTGGTACATATGACTATTTTGATGAAGTTATATTGGATGGTGAGCAAATCAATAAGAAAGCTGCTTTATCTGAAGATGATAATGTTTTAGTTCAAGGAGTAGCAGGCTCTAAGTCAGCCATGGGGTACTTTGGATATGCCTATTATTTAGAAAATAAAGATAAAGTTAATATTGTTCCTATTATAAATGGAAATGGAGAAGCGGTTAAACCAAATGATGAAACGGTCCAGGATGGAAGTTATGAGCCACTGTCTCGTCCTTTGTTTCTTTATATAAATAACAAGTCCATTTCAGAAAATGACACTGTTTATCAATTTATGACCTATGCAATAGAACAAGCCGCAGATATGTCTACAGAAGTCGGTTATGTGGGACTTCCTTCAGAAGAGTATGAAGCTACTTTAGAAGAATTAGAAAATCTTAGATAGTAAATGGGTAAAATAAAACAGTGAATGTTCCTGAAAGAAGGGAGGGGATAAAGCCTCACTTCTTTCTTTTGTTTACTGAAAAGGAGATTTACTAGGTAGGAGGCAAAATTGTCAATGTTAAAAAATAATAAAAGAGAAAAGAAAAACTTTTCCATGGTTTTTCACCATTTTTTAGAAAAAATAATGCCAACTCTCTTTCGAATGACTGCTCTTGTTTCCGTTCTTGCTACATTTGGTATTCTATTTACCTTATTGACCGAGACTTTTCATTTTTTTGAACAAGTTTCATTTATTGAGTTTTTAACTGGTAGAGATTGGTATCCTTTTTTTGCTGATGATCCTAGTTACGGAATTTGGCCTCTACTCAGTGGTACTTTTTTAATTACCGTCATTGCCATGTCTGTTTCTGTTCCAATTGGACTAGCTTCGGCTATTTATTTAAGTGAATATGCACCTGAACGAGTGCGGAAAATAATAAAACCTAGTTTAGAAGTTCTAGCAGGGGTTCCTACTATTGTTTATGGATTATTTGCACTTACATTTGTAACACCTGTTCTAAAAAGCTTCCTACCATCTTTACCAATTTTTAATGCATTAAGTCCAGGAATTGTGGTTGGTATTATGATCATCCCACAAATTACTTCTCTTTCTGAAGAAGCGATGGGGGCAGTTCCTCAAGAAATTCGAGATGGAGCGCTAGCTTTGGGAGCAACTAGATTAGAGGTTACATTGAAAGTAGTTTTCCCAGCAGCATTATCTGGGATCATTTCTTCGATATTATTAGGGGTTTCTCGAGCAATTGGAGAAACAATGATTGTTTCTACCGCGGCAGGATCTACTCCTATATTAGGGTTTAATCCAGCTCAATCCATTCAAACGATGACTTCTTATATGGTTCAAGTTAGTATGGGCGACGCTACATATGGTTCGATTACTTATTATAGTATCTATGCTGTAGGGATTACTCTTTTTCTATTCACTCTTTTGATGAATGTACTTGCTAAATGGGTGTCTAATCGATTTAAGGAGGAGTATTGATGAATCGGTCTAATGAAAGTCGAGCAAGAATTTCAAGAAGGATTTTATGGAATAAAATTGTTGAAAAAATATTTTTCTTAGCAACTTTATTCGGAATTATTGTTTTAGCAATTTTACTTCTTCGAATATTTTTTCAAGGAAAAGATTATCTTCGTCTGGATTTTTTATTGAATTATGCCTCTAGAAAGCCAGAGTTAGCTGGACTAAAAGCTGCTATTGCAGGGACAATTTGGATGATGGCAATGATTATTCCTGTTTCATTGTCTGTTGGGGTGGGAACAGCAATCTATTTAGAAGAGTATGCTCCTAAAAATAAATGGACAACATTTATCGAAATGAACATTTCTAATCTTGCTGGTGTTCCTTCTATCGTTTTTGGATTACTAGGATTAACTGTTTTTGTACGTATCTTAGGCATGGGACGGAGTGTTCTAGCAGGAGGACTGACGATGAGTCTTTTGATTTTACCTGTGATTGTTGTAGCTTCTCAGGAAGCGATTCGGTCTATCCCGGCTGAGCAATATGAGGCTTCGTATGCATTAGGAGCTACGAAGTGGCAGACCATTCAAACGGTTGTTCTTCCTGCTGCGATACCTGGGATTTTAACAGGAGCTATTTTAGCTTTATCTCGTTCTGTAGGAGAAACGGCACCTTTGCTAATGATGGGTGCAATGACATTCATAGCCTACTTACCTGAGAATGTTTTTTCTAGTTTTACTGTTATTCCTATTCAGATTTTTAATTGGGCAGGAAGACCTCAGGAAGACTTTCAATCGGTTGCAGCAGCAGGGAGTATTGTTTTACTAGTTTTCTTGTTAATTATGAATTCTGCAGCAATTTTTATTCGAAATAAATTTTCAAAACGATACAAAGGTAATAAGTAGAGAGGATGAAGGGATAAAATATGAGTAAAAAAATTATTTATCGCATACAAGATTTTAATTTATGGTATGGAGAAACATATGCTTTGAAGAATATTGATTTAGATATCCCTGCTCATGAAGTGACCGCCATTATCGGCCCTTCTGGTTGTGGAAAGTCTACTTTTGTCAAAACGTTGAACCGAATGGTTGAGTTTATTCCATCTGTAAAAATGACAGGAAGTATCACCTATCAATCTCAAAATATATTTGCACCGACCTATCAAGTAGAAGCACTACGAACAGATGTAGGAATGGTATTCCAAAAACCGAATCCTTTTCCAAAATCTATTTATGATAATATCGCATACGGACCTCGTATTCACGGAATGAAAGACTCTTCTGTTCTTGATGAAATAGTAGAAAAAAGTTTGAAAAGAGCAGCACTTTGGGAAGAAGTCAAAGATCGTTTAAAAGAAAATGCTTGGGGATTATCTGGTGGTCAACAACAAAGATTATGTATTGCTCGTAGTCTTGCCGTAGAACCAAAAGTTCTTTTGATGGATGAGCCAACTTCCGCATTGGATCCGATTTCTACATTAAAAATAGAAGAATTGATTCAAACATTAAAAAAAGAATATAGTATAATCATTGTTACTCATAACATGCAGCAAGCAGCCCGAATTTCTGATCAAACCGCATTTTTTTTAAATGGAGAAATAATAGAATATGATCGTACAGAAAAAATATTCTCGAATCCAACAGATAAAAGAACAGATGATTATATTTCAGGAAGGTTTGGTTAGTTTTCATATAGTAAAAAGATGGGAGAGAATAAAATGAGGAAATTTTTTGAAGAAGAACTAATGGATCTTCACGTTCTCTTTTTCCGAAATGGGGAAAATGGTGAATGAAGCCATTTATAAATCAGTGAAAGCTTTTATCAATCATGATAAAGAGATGGCGAAAGAGGTAGTCAATTTTGATCCCCAGATAAATCAATTAGAAATTCGTATTGAGAAAAAAAGTTTTGAATTGATTGCCTTACATCAACCCGTTACAGGTAATTTACGAAAAATTGTGACCATCATGAAAGCTTGCGCAGATATAGAACGAATGGGTGATCATGCAGTAAGTATTTCTAAATCAACGATTCGTGTAAAAGGGAATAAACGAGTTGCTGAAATAGAAGCAATGATTGCTGAACAATCAGAAAAAGTAAAAGTAATGGTAGACCAAGTACTGATTGCCTACATCCAAAATGATGTAGAATCTGCGTGGGAAATATCTCAAAGTAATCGTGAAATCCAAATTCTTTCCAATCAAATTTATAAGCAATCGATAAAAGAAATGAAAAAAGATTCAGAATTAGTTTTAGGAGTCACAGATTATATTTTTGTCGCCGGCTATTTATCTCGAATTGGTGATTATGTTACCAATATATGCGAATGGATTTCCTACCTCGAGACAGGGAAATTTGTTGAATGGAATACACATAATACAATAGATGAGCTTTTCTTGTAAGTAGTCTTATAAAAAAGGTAGAAACTTATTTTGTTTCTACCTTTTTTTATATGGAGTAATCTCAGTTTTTCAATGCACCTTCCAATACATCGAGAAGGGTGTCTGATATAATAATAGATAGATACTATATAATTGAAGAAATAGCTAAACATTTACCTAAAATTTACAAAAGAGATACCGTACATTTACATTGGTTCGTTAGTATTAAAAAGAAGAGTTTTTCTAAGAAATGAGTAGGAGGGGTATCATGAAATTAAAACGTATTTTAACTGGATTGTCTTTCTTTGGAATTTTGATATTATCAGGTTGTGGAGAAGTGGTGGATGAGGAGTCTATTACGGCAGTAGGATCATCTGCTTTACAACCGTTAGTAGAAGCGGCTGGTGAACAGTTTGGGTCAGAAAACCTAGGGAAATTTATCAATGTTCAAGGTGGCGGATCCGGAACTGGTTTAAGTCAAATTGATGCAGGAGCAGTCGATATCGGGAACTCTGATATCTTTGCGGAAGAAAGAGACGGTATTGATGCCTCCAAATTGGTTGATCATCGCGTTGCTGTAGTAGGAATTGCACCCATTGTCACTCCGGGAGTCGGTGTGGATGATATCAGTATGAAAGAATTAAAAGGCATTTTTATGGGAGACTATACGAATTGGTCTGAATTAGGTGGAAACGATCTTCCGATTGTAGTGTTAAATCGAGCAAAAGGGAGTGGAACACGGGCAACCTTTGATGAATGGGTTCTAAATGGAGAAGAAAGTATTGTTACACAAGAACAAGAATCCAATGGGACGGTTCGCCAAATTGTTGCGAATACTCCAGGAACTATTAGTTATGTTGCCTTTTCGTATGTAACCGATGAAGTAGAGCCGCTTTCCATTAGCGGAGTAGCACCAACTGCAGAAAATGTAGCAACTAATAATTGGATTATTTGGTCCTATGAACATATGTATACAAATGGAGAACCAACCGGTCTAACAAAAGAGTTTATGGATTATATGTATACACCGGGTGTTCAAGAAAATTTGATTGAATTGCTAGGATATATTTCAATTGATCGGATGCAAGTGGAACGAGAGTTAAGTGGAGAAATCAAGCAGGTTGAATAAATCATTCTAAATTAATAAAGCTCAAACATCGCGTTTTTAATGAAAAAAGGAGGTATAGTTGTGACTCAGAATCAAGGGAATTTAATGAAACATTCCAAGAAAAACCGCCTAGAGACATTCGGGCGGACGATTAGTCTCATCACTACTGCATTTATTGTATTAATTGTTCTGGCAATTCTATATTTTGTAATCAGTAAAGGTATTTCAACCTTTACGCAAGATGGTGTTACACTCGGTGAGTTTTTTACTAAAAAAATCTGGAATCCAGGAACGATAGACGAAATGGGTACCCAGTTAGTGGGAGCCTTGCCGATGATTGCTGGATCTTTTCTAGTTACGTTTGTTTCCGCAATCTTTGCAACACCTTTTGCACTAGCAGCGGCTATTTATATGACAGAAATTTCACCTAAAACAGGTAAAAAAATTCTGCAGCCAGTAGTGGAATTGTTAGTAGGAATACCTTCTGTTGTATATGGCTTTATTGGATTGACAGTCGTAGTTCCTTTTGTTCGTAGTATTTTTGGAGGAACTGGATTTGGAATCCTTTCAGCCACATTAGTTCTGTTTGTGATGATCCTGCCTACTGTTACGAGTATGTCAGTAGATGCACTACAATCTGTCCCTCGCTATTATCGAGAAGCATCTCTTGCAATGGGGGCCACTCGTTGGCAAACTATTTACAAAGTGGTTCTGCGAGCAGGAATGCCTGGAATATTGACCGCAGTCGTATTTGGAATGGCACGAGCATTTGGAGAAGCGTTAGCTGTACAAATGGTAATCGGAAATGCTACGTTGATGCCCACCAGTTTAGTTACCCCTGCCTCTACACTAACGAGTATTTTAACCATGAGTATGGGAAACACTGTAATGGGTACACTTGAAAATAATGTATTATGGACTCTAGCAACTATTTTATTATTAATGGCTTTATTCTTTAATATTTTGACAAGATGGATTGGAAAGAAAGGAGCCGTTAAAAAATGAATATACATCCTAAAAAAATGGACAAGATTATGGTTGGACTTATCTATGTTTTCTCCTTCTTTATCATCTTAATTTTGGGTGGATTACTGTTCTTTATTTTGTGGAGAGGACTTCCTCAATTTTCATGGGAATTCTTAACTCAACCGGCTCGTACTTTCCAAGAAGGTGGAGGAGTAGGAATTCAGCTCTTTAATAGTTTCTATTTACTGTTATTGACCATGTTAATTAGCGCTCCATTAGCTTTAGGCGCTTCTATCTACTTGTCCGAGTATGCTCCAGAAAATTGGTTTACTGATTTTATTCGGACGGCTATCGAAGTATTAAGTTCGCTACCCTCTATTGTAGTAGGACTATTTGGATTTCTAATCTTTGTTATTCAATTTGGACTAGGATTTTCAATCCTTTCTGGTGCCATGACCTTAACGATTTTCAATTTACCACTATTAACTCGTACGATAGAAGACTCTTTACGTGCCATATCTCCTCATCAAAGAGAGGCTGGATTAGCGTTGGGACTTTCCAGATGGGAAACGGTGACTCGAATCATTTTACCAGCGGCTTTACCTGGCATTCTGACGGGGATGATTTTAGCAGCTGGACGAATTTTTGGAGAAGCGGCTGCTTTAATTTATACAGCTGGACAAAGTGCACCGGCACTTGATTTTACCAATTGAATCCGCAATCCATTACTAGTCCGTTAAATATATTTAGACCTGCTGAAACGTTAGCAGTCCATATTTGGAAAATAAATAGCGAAGGCTTAAAACCGGATGGAGATGCAATCTCAGCTGGAGCCTCAGCAGTGTTAATTTTGGCCGTTCTACTCTTTAACCTTCTAGCACGTTATCTAGGTAGAAAGCTACAGAAAAAAGCAACTTCAGCATAAGAATAGAACAGGAATGGAGGACATCGGCATATGATTAATGAAAGACATGATAAAGAACAACAAGAAACGCATTTAATCACGATGAAGCCTGAAACGGAGATCGCTTTAGAAACAAAAGATTTACATGTTTTCTATCGAGACTTTGAAGCGATTAAAGGAATTTCAATGGAATTTGAAAAAAATAAGATTACCTCTTTAATTGGACCTAGTGGCTGTGGAAAGTCTACTTATTTACGTTCCTTAAACCGAATGAATGACATCATTCCTGGTGCAAAAGTTACTGGAGAAATTATTTATCAGGGAATAGATGTCAACAAGCCAGGAATTGATGTATTTGAGATGCGTAAAAATATTGGGATGGTTTTCCAAAGACCAAATCCTTTTAGTAAATCCATTTATGAAAATATCGCTTTTGCTTTAAAAAGACATGGAATGAAAAACAAAGATGAATTAGATGAAAGAGTAGAAACTAGTTTGAAACAAGCAGCTTTATGGGATCAAGTAAAAGATAATCTTAATAAGAGTGCGGTTGCTCTATCAGGAGGTCAGCAACAAAGGCTTTGTATTGCTCGAGCAATTGCTTTACGTCCGGATATCCTTTTGATGGATGAACCAGCGAGTGCTTTGGATCCTATCTCTACTGCACAAGTAGAAGAAACCATGCTTCAATTAAAAGAAGACTACACGATTGTCATCGTGACCCATAATATGCAACAAGCATCACGAGTAAGTGATTATACTTCCTTCTTTTACTTAGGAAATGTAATTGAGTATGATGAAACACGAAAAATATTTACACGACCAAAAATTCAAATGACTGAAGATTACGTGTCCGGACACTTTGGATAGGTGGGAGAGATGAAAATGGGAAAGCCAATTATTGAAACAACAGATGTCCATTTATATTATGGAGACTTTGAAGCGTTAAAAGGAATTACTATGGGGATTAATGAGAAAGAAATTACGGCTCTAATTGGTCCGAGTGGTTGTGGGAAATCCACGTTTCTAAGAACTTTGAATCGAATGAATGATTTAATTCCTGATGTAACCATTACAGGTAATGTTAGTTATGAAGGAAAAGATATTTATAGTGAAAATATGGATACGGTTGAGTTACGCAAGAAAATTGGAATGGTTTTTCAGCAACCGAATCCATTCCCTTTTTCCATTCGTGAAAATATTGCCTATGGTTTGAATATTTCTGGTATGAAAGATAAACAGAAAGTAGATGAAATAGTAGAAAAAAGTCTTCGTAAAGCTTCTGTCTGGGATGAGGTCAAAGATAAGTTGGACCAAAATGCTCTTTCTCTTTCTGGAGGTCAGCAGCAACGGATTTGTATTGCTCGGGTACTTGCGATTGAACCAGAAATTATATTGTTAGATGAACCAACGAGTGCTCTTGATCCTGTATCCAGTGCTCAGATTGAACAGATGCTTCTGGAGTTGAAGAAAGACTACACCCAAATTATTGTGACGCACAATATGCAACAAGCATCGCGTATTTCTGATCAAACAGCATTCTTTTTAAGTGGAGATTTAATTGAATATGGTAAAACAAATCGAATCTTTACAAATCCCAAAGATCAACAAACCGAGAATTATATTTCTGGACGCTTCGGTTAAGTTCTAAAAATGAACCCAAAATAGGAGATGAATGAAATGAGACGTATTTTTGAGAAAGAATTACACGAATTACATACCCAATTTATGAGAATGGGTGTTTTAGTAAATGAATCTTTTCATAATGCTATTGACGCTTTTATTAATCATGATAAAGAATTATCACGAAAAGTTATTGAAGATGATATCGAAATCAATCAATGTGAAGCTCAATTGGAACAAGCATGCTTTGAACTCATTGCTCTTCAACAACCCGTAACAACTGATTTACGTAAGATTGTAACGGTTATGAAGGCTAGTTCGGACCTGGAACGAATTGGAGACCACGCAGTTAGTATGGCAAAAGCGACTATTTCTGTGAAAGGGAATAAGCATAACATCGATATTGAAACAAAAATTGCTCTTGCTTCAGATGAAGTAAGTACGATGCTGCAAGAAGTTTTAGATGCTTATGTAGTTTTTGATGCAGATGCAGCCTATAAAATTGCAAAAAAAGATGAAAAAATAGACAAGCTCACGAAGGAAATTTACGAAGCAACGGTGGAAGAAATGAAACGAGATCCAGATATTGTTCTAGGTGGTAGCCATTATATGCGAATTGCCTTATATATTGAAAGAATCGGGGATTATATTACTAATATTTGTGAATGGATTATTTACTTGAATTCAGGAAAAATTATTGAATTAAATACACATAACTACGTAGAAGAATAGGATGAAGAAACAGGATGAGAATATTCTTTCATCCTGTTTTTGATTGAAAATATTTTATGAACAGACCAATTGAAAATCAAACCGCTTACCCTGAATCTATTATTTTTGGTAAAATAGATAAGAATGGAATAGAAGAGGTGACTTGTGTGCAAAAAAAGATAAAAGAAGATATAGTAGAACGAACCACTCAAATATTTAAATTGCTAGGAGATCCAACACGATTTCGGATGTTGTACCTTTTAGAAGAAGAATGGAATGTAAATGCAATTGCACTGGAACTGAATATGGAACAATCTGCCGTTTCTCATCAATTAAAAAAGTTGAAACAAGCAAAGCTTGTAAAGAGTCGCCGGGTCGGTAAAAATATGTTATATAGCCAAGATGATAGTCATGTTTTTGAAATCTTGGAAATGGCCGTTACTCATGCCACACACACTACTCATCCAGAAAAATAAAAATCATTATGATAATCAGAACATCACATTCGAACAGATGTTCTTTTTCCTGTTTTAATGGTATGATAAAAAAAGAAATGGAAATCACAATAAAAAGGAAGTATGTTATGGCAAAAAATCAAATTGTCGTGCATGGCGCACGTTCCCATAATTTAAAAGATATAGATGTTACCATTCCGCGTGATAAAATGGTTGTAGTAACCGGGCTATCTGGATCTGGAAAAAGTTCATTAGCTTTTGACACTTTATATGCGGAAGGAAAAAGACGGTATGTAGAAAGTCTTTCTGCCTATGCCCGTCAATTTTTGGGACAAATGGATAAACCTGATGTAGATAGTATTGATGGATTAAGTCCTGCTATTGCGATTGATCAAAAATCAACTAATAATAACCCTCGTTCTACGGTAGGAACCGTTACAGAAATTAATGACTTTCTTCGTCTTCTTTATGCACGTATCGGACACCCGATCTGTCCCAATGATGGTACTGAAATTAGCAGTCAATCAGCGGAACAAATTGTCAATCAAATTTTAGAATTACCAGAACGTACCCGAATTCAAATACTAGCTCCCATTGTAAAAAGTAAAAAAGGCCAACATAAAAAAGTTTTTGAGAAAATTAAAAAGCAAGGCTATGTTCGTGTGCGAGTAGATGGTGAAATTTATGATATTTCAGAAGTACCTGAATTAGAAAAAAATAAAAACCATCAAATTGAGATTGTTATTGACCGAATTGTAATTAAGGAAGGAATTCGTTCTCGTTTATTTGATTCAATCGAAGCTGCTCTTCGTTTAGCAGAAGGATATGCATTAGTTGATATCATTGATGGAGAAGAAATGTCCTTTAGTGAACACTATGCTTGTCCCATCTGTGGATTTACAGTAGGTGAAGTGGAACCACGTTTATTTTCTTTTAATGCTCCATACGGGGCTTGTGCAGACTGTGATGGGTTAGGTGTAAAATTAGAAGTCGATCAAGATTTGATTATTCCAGACAAAACACTAACCTTAAAAGAAAATGCTTTGCTACCTTGGAAACCCATTAGTTCTAATTATTATCCAGAACTCTTAAAACAATTTTGTGAACAAAATCAAATTCCTATGAATGTTCCGTATCAGGAACTTTCCAAAGAACATCGTGACCAGCTTCTTTATGGTTCAAATGGTTCTACATTCCATTTTCTTTATAAAAATGAATTTGGGGGAACCCGCGATGTGAATATTGCTTTTGAAGGGGTCGTTCAAAATGTTTCTCGACGCTATCAAGAGTCATCAAGTGAATACACAAGAAAAGCGATGCGTCAGTATATGACCGAATTAACCTGTCAAACTTGTCACGGTGCCCGTTTGAATCAACAAGCACTCAGTGTAAAAGTAGAGAATACAGATATAGCGAAATTAACAGATTATTCGATTGAAAATGCGATTGAGTTTTTTAAACACGTTCATTTATCTGAATCCGAATATATCATAGCGAATCCAATTCTTAGAGAAATTAATTCTCGATTAAGCTTTTTAAACAATGTAGGTTTAAATTACTTAACATTGAGTCGTTCGGCAGGGACTCTATCAGGTGGAGAAGCGCAACGAATTCGTTTAGCAACTCAAATAGGTTCCAATCTTTCAGGAGTTCTTTATATCTTAGATGAGCCGTCAATAGGCCTTCATCAACGAGATAATAATTTACTAATTGATTCCATGAAAAAAATGCGAGATTTAGGAAATACGCTAATAGTAGTAGAACATGATGAAGACACGATGTTTCAAGCAGATTATCTAATCGATATCGGTCCTGGAGCAGGTAGTGCTGGTGGTGAGGTAGTAGCCGCGGGTACACCAAAACAAGTAATGAAGAAAAAGAAATCCATTACCGGACAATACTTGTCAGGTAAAAAATTTATTTCTGTTCCAGAACATCGTCGTACAGAAGATCGAGGAGCTGTTTTGGTAGAAGGAGCTACAGAAAATAATTTAAAAAATATTGATGTAGCCTTTCCAATCGGAAAATTCATTGCTGTGACTGGAGTTTCAGGATCTGGAAAGAGTTCTTTAGTGAACCGTATTCTAAAATTAGCATTGTCACGGGAATTAACTCGTGCAAAAGAAAAGCCTGGTGCATTTAAGAAAATATCAGGATATGAAAAAGATTTTGAAAAAGTAATTGATATCAACCAAAGCCCAATCGGACGGACACCTCGAAGTAACCCGGCAACCTATACGACCGTATTTGATAATATTCGAGACTTATTCGCAAATACAAACGAAGCCAAAATACGTGGATATAGTAAAGGGCGGTTTAGTTTTAATGTAAAAGGTGGACGTTGTGAAGCTTGTAAAGGTGATGGGATTTTAAAAATAGAAATGCACTTCTTACCAGACGTTTATGTACCATGTGAGATTTGTCATGGGACAAGGTACAACTCAGAAACTTTGGAAGTTCGCTATAAAGGAAAAAATATTGCAGATGTATTAGCTATGACGATTGAGGAAGCTCTAGCATTCTTTGATGCGATACCTAAAATTCGTCGCAAACTACAAACGATAGCGGATGTTGGTTTGGGTTATGTTACCTTAGGCCAATCGGCTACGACTTTATCTGGTGGGGAAGCGCAACGGATGAAGCTTGCTAGTGAACTACAGCGAGTATCAACGGGACAAACTTTCTATATTTTAGATGAGCCAACCACTGGTTTACATACGCACGATATTGCTAAACTTTTGGAAGTTCTAGAAAGATTAGTGGACGCTGGAAACACGGTACTGGTCGTTGAACATAATATGGATGTTATCAAGACGGCGGATCATATTATCGATATGGGACCAGAAGGCGGAGACGGTGGAGGAACAGTCATTGCTCAAGGTACACCAGAAGAAATTGCTGAAGTTGAAGAAAGCTATACTGGACAATTTTTAAAGAAAATTTTAGAACGAGATAAAGAGAGAACAAAATCAAAAACAAAATAGTAGAATCAAAAGTAAGAGTTGGGAACAATCCGTTCACAACTCTTACTTTTTGTATAAAAAACAAGGGAAACCTCTTCAAATAGGTCTTACATCCATCTACATACTAGAAAGTAAGCGGAAATCAACCTTAAGCCCTATGAAATTTACTCCAATCATTGGCATAATAGATATAGAGAGAAAGACGATTGATTTTCTACGTCATATGAAACTGCTGAAAAACTGTATATAAAATAGGAGGAATTATTATGAGCGAAAGAGAACGAATTTTGGCGCTGGTAAGAGAAGGGATCATCACAACGGAAGATGCGATTGAACTTTTAGAAAGTGCTGCAAAGAAATTAGGAAAAGATGAGATGCGTAAAAACAAAGAAGCGGATTTCACTGAAGACACTAAAACCCAACACCCAGAAGATAAAAAAGTTGATTCTATTGATGAAACTGAAAAGAAAGACCAAGCAACCTTTGAAAAGATTTTGGGAGAATTAGCGAGTGAAATTTCATTCTTTTCTTCTAGAGTGGATGAAAAAACAGAAGCTTTACAAGTTCTTCGTCGACAAATTAGTCTAAAAGAAGAACGAAGACAAGAAATTGCTACCTATGAAGAATTCGATACAATGACGGTAGAATTAGAAATGGAAGCTCTTCGTTTAGAGGAAGAATTAGAAAGTCTGCGTTCCCAAGAAGCTTCTTTAAGAGAAGAAAAAATAGGAATGGAACAAAAAATGCATACACTAAAGAAAGAGCAACTAGAGAAAAATGTTCGCTCCTTTAGTGAAAAATTTGGTAGTAAAGAAGAATGGAAAGAGACAGCGGATGATCTTAATGTAAAGATCAATAAAGTCGGTTCTCGTATCGGAAAATTCTTAACGTCCACAATGGATTCCGTAAAAGATAATATTGAATGGAAAGAATTTGATTTCAACATGAATGTACCGGGCTTAGTAACTAGTAAATTTAGTCAGAAATTCTTGTTTGAAAATACAACAGCAACCATCTTAGATTTCCAATTAGCAAATGGGAACATTTCTTTGGAAAAATGGGATAAAGAGGACATTAAAGTAGAAGCAGATATCAAGATTTACGCTAAATTTGAAGAAGCTACACCAGAGGAAGCTTTTGAAGCTAGGAGCACGATAGATATAAGTGAAGATCAATTTACTTTCAACGTTCCTAATAAACGAGTTCGCTGTGATATCATCGTTTCTTTACCGGAACGCGAATATGATTACGTAGCGTTTAAATTGTTGAATGGAAATGTGAACGTAAACGATATGAAGGGGAAAGATATTTATATCAAAACAACCAATAGTCTGATGAACTTTACGAACCTAGAAGCTACGATGCTAGAAATGGATGGAGTCAATGGGGGAATTACCATTGAAGACAGCAAACTGATTGATTTGATGGCAAAGTTAGTAAATGGAGATATTCAAATAAATAAGAATGAAATTGCTAGTTCATCACTGTCACTAGTGAATGGAGATATCCGTATGACGACAACGGATTCTACTGTAAAAAGAGTAGAAGCTTCTATTGTAAATGGAGCAATCAAAGTAGCACTTCCTGCTGAAAAAAGTATTGAATTGGAAGCAAGTAGTTCATTGGGACAAATTAAAAATCGAATCTCAGATGTTGAAATCTTAAAACAAAGAGATGAAAAAACGAATAAATATCTACAGTTCAGAAGACTGGTAGACACAGCACCAGTTATGGTAGAATTAAAGACAACAAACGGTAATATTCTATTAAAAGATACTGATAAATAAGAGTAAAAGAAACCGAATTAAAGTAAAAGAAGAGGGGAATAACAATGAAAAAACTAACTAAATCAGCTACAGATAGACAAGTGAGTGGTGTTTTGGGTGGGATTGCTGAATATTTTGGCATCGACTCAACAATCATTCGTGTTCTATTCTTGGTATTTACCTTTGCTGGGGTAGGATCGCCTGTATTTTTATATATCATCATGGCTATTCTGTTGCCTGAGCCAAATCGTAATAATTATAGAAATGGTGGAAATTCTCCTTATGGAGATCCAACTAGAAGAGGTAGTAGAGATAGTCAAGCTAGACCGCGTAAAGAGGCTAAACCAGTAAAAAATGATGAAGATGACAATTGGAGCGATTTCTAATGGGATTTTGGCAAAGAATAGCAATTAACTCTCTTGTATTTATTGCTCTACAATATATGATGCAAGGGTTTATAGTAAGTAGTGTATGGACTGCTTTAATAGCAAGTATCGTTCTGGCATTTCTGAATGTATTAGTGAAGCCAGTACTTTCTCTACTATCGTTTCCAATTACCTTACTTACTTTTGGACTGTTTAGTTTCGTTATCAATGCGTTAATGCTTTCTCTTACTTCCGTATTAGTAGGATCAGGATTTTATTTTAGTAACTTTGGAACAGCATTGCTTGTTTCCCTTGTTCTTTCACTAGTTCAAAGCTTCATTTCTGATAGAAAAAGATACTAAAAAAGATTGAATACAAAAAGAAAGGGAGCTGGGACATAAAAGTCTCAGCTCCCTTTCTTTTTTTGTCTCCCAGTGGATGATCCTGGTCACTTTTTTGCCTTTCTTCAGGGGTGTATTAATGTTATGATTGAAAGGAAACAGTATGAAATTTTTAATAGAAGATAAAATTAAATATAGTGAGGGAAAATCCAATGGCAAATAGTGTAACAGTTCAAGAATTGATAAAAGGTTCTTCATACAAAGTTCTTGCCGGTGAAGAGTTTTTAAATAAAAAGATAACCACCACTGAAATATCCAGACCTGGTGTTGAACTAACGGGCTACTTCAATTTTTATCCTGCTGACCGTGTACAATTATTAGGGAAAACGGAAATATCCTTTATTGCTCGAATGACAGCTGAAGAACGTATGGTAATTATGAGAAGACTTAGTCAGAAGGAAACTCCGTGTTTTATTATTTCTCGCAAAATGGAAGCACCAGTAGAACTTGTCAAAGCTTGTCAAGAAGCAGGGATACCACTTTTACAAGCGCAATCGAAGACTACGCGTGTTTCAAGTAAAGTCACGAACTTCTTAGAAAGTCATTTAGCAGAACGCGTTTCCATGCATGGTGTACTGGTTGATGTATTTGGGATGGGTGTAATGATTATCGGAGATAGTGGTGTTGGTAAATCTGAAACAGCATTGGAGTTAATCCAAAAAGGACATCGTTTAGTAGCGGATGACCGCGTTGATATGTATCAATACGATGAAGAGACATTGATGGGAGAAGCACCAGGAATTTTACGACACTTAATTGAAATTAGAGGGATTGGGATTATGGATGTCATGACCTTATTTGGTGCAGGCGCCGTTAAGCAATCCAATGAAGTTAATTTAATTGTGAACCTAGAACTGTGGACGCAAGAAAAGAAATACGAACGATTAGGTAGTACGGAAGAAGTAGTAAATATTCTAGATGTTACGGTTCCAAAGATTACCATACCTGTTAAAACGGGCCGAAATCTAGCAATTATTGTAGAAATTGCTGCAATGAATTTCCGTGCAAAGAGTATGGGGTACAATGCTGCCGAAACATTTGAACGAAACTTAGATCTCTTAATAAAAGAGAACTCTATGAAAGAAGATTAATAAGTCAATGAGGTGGAAAGTTAATGAAAAGTTTTTTAGCAGCACTTGATCCAATCGCCATATCTTTTGGGGAGAATTTTGAAATAGCCTGGTATGGAGTCATTATTGGCTTGGGAATTGCTATTGCTATGTATTTGGCATCAAAAGAAGGAGAACGCAAAGGAATGCATCCTGATTTCATTTTGGACATGGCTTTTTGGGCTGTTCCGATTGCAATTATTGGAGCTCGACTTTATTATGTCGCGTTTGAATTACCGTATTACTTACAACATCCTGAACAAATTATACAAATTTGGAATGGTGGAATTGCCATTTATGGTGCGTTGATTGCGGGTGCACTTACCGTTTATTTTTATACAAAAAAGAAAAATGTTTCCTTTATGTTAACGTTGGATGTATTAGCACCAGCCGTTTTGATAGCACAATCAATTGGTCGTTGGGGAAATTTCATCAATCAAGAAGCGCATGGAGCAGAAGTAAGTCGTGAATTTTTAGAAAAATTATTTTTACCTGAATTTATTATTAACCAAATGAATATTGAGGGAACGTATTATCATCCTACTTTTCTATATGAATCGTTATGGTCCTTATTAGGATTTATACTCATTCTTTATTTACGAAGACAGCCTCGTATTCTTCGGGAAGGAGAGGTTTTCTTCACGTATATCATGTGGTATTCATTAGGACGCTTCTTCATTGAGGGAATGCGTACAGATAGCCTATATCTAGGTGGTATTCGTGTGTCTCAATTATTATCAATTATATTGTTATTCGGTATGGCAGCTATTTGGGCGTACCGTAGATACAATCATTATCCCAAAGATCCTTATTACACAGAAATAGGACTGGATCATCAAGTGAAGTGAGGAGCTAAAAGAATAATGAAAAAAATAAATACGATTCTTTTTGATTTTGATGGGACGCTTGCAGACTCAAATGAGTTAATTAGTGAATCACATTTTCGAGTAGTCGATGAATATTTTCCTGGTCGATTCCAAAGAGATAACATGCAATCGTTTAACGGTCCAAGTCTAGTAGATATTTATACGCATTTAGACAACGAAAGAAAAGAAGAAATGATGGAAAAGTATCGCAACCATATGATGAGTATGCATGACGATACGATTAAAATGTTTCCTGGCATAAAAGAAATGTTGGAAGTGATTCATGAAAAAGGGATTAAAGTGGGAATTGTATCAGCGAAAAGAAAAGATATCCTTGAACAAGGAGTTCAAGTTTTAGGGATAGCACCTTACGTTGATGTAGTAATTGGATTTGGGGATTATCAAAATTCAAAGCCAAATCCAGAATCAGTTTTGTTGGCCTTAGAAAAATTAAATAGTTCAGCTGATACAGCCATGATGGTAGGAGATAATTTCCATGATATCGAAGCAGGAAATTCTGCGGGTACACAAAGTGTCTTTGTTGAGTGGTCCGAAAAGTCAGTAGAATCTATTTTGCCGTATGAACCTACTTTTATCGTTTCTAATGTTAAAGAGTTAGAAAAATTAATTCTGGAATATCAATCTTGATTGAAAGGGAGGCTAATATGAAAGAGATTGTTACCGTATTAGGAGCCGGATCATGGGGGACCGCACTTTCAATGGTGCTAGATGAAAATGGTCATGAAGTACGCCTTTGGGGGAATAACCCGGAGCAAATTAAAGAAATAAATGAAGAGCACACTAATCAACACTATCTACAAGACATTGGTTTAAGTGGAAATATAAAAGGATATACGGACTTAGGCGAAGCAGTTGATGGAGCTACATTCATTGTTTTTGTCATTCCTACGAAAGCTATTCGTTCTGTAGCGTCACAAGTAGCTACTCACCTAGATGGAAAAAGAAAACCATATCTCGTTCATGCAAGTAAAGGGTTAGAACAAAATACGCATAAGCGAATCTCTGTTATTATCGAAGAAGAAGTTCCAGAAACGCTTCATAATGGATTAGTTGTATTATCAGGTCCAAGTCATGCCGAAGAGGTTGCTCGTAAAGACATTACGACTATTACAGCTGCTTCAGAAAAAATGGAAGCAGCAGAAGCAGTTCAGAAAGTATTTATGAATCAATACTTTCGTGTATACACGAATCAAGATGTAATAGGGGTAGAGTTAGGTGCTGCCTTGAAAAATATTATAGCGGTTGGTGCAGGGGCCTTAAAAGGTCTTGGATATGGAGACAACGCGAAAGCTGCTTTGATGACACGTGGACTGGCTGAAATCAGCAGACTCGGAGTAGCATTTGGTGCAGATCCTCTTACCTTTATTGGTTTAAGTGGTGTTGGTGATTTAATTGTAACTGCAACGAGTGAGCATTCACGTAATTGGCGCGCAGGATACCAAATTGGTAAAAAAGTTCCCTTAGCAGAAGTTTTAGCTAATATGGGAATGGTTGTGGAAGGTGTAGAAACAACAAAGGCAGCCTACGAGTTAGCAAAAGAAAAGGGAATCGAAATGCCAATCACAAAAGCTATTTATCAAGTTTTATATGAGGGAGCAGAAGTAGATACCGTTATAAAAGATATCATGTTGAGAGATCGTAAAGCTGAGCTGTAAAACAAAAAATAAGCAGGGGAGCTAAAAGTCAAATGAAAAAAGTTAGAAAAGCAATCATACCAGCTGCAGGTTTCGGAACTCGTTTTTTACCTGCAACAAAAGCTATGGCAAAAGAAATGTTACCTATTGTTGATAAACCAACGATCCAATTTATTGTGGAAGAAGCAATCGAATCAGGTATTGAGGATATTTTAATTGTTACAGGGAAAAGTAAACGTCCAATAGAAGATCATTTTGATTCCAATATAGAACTAGAAACTAATTTGGAAAAAAAGGGAGAAATGGACTTATTAAAACTGGTACAAGAAACGACCGGACTACGGATTCACTTTGTTCGTCAGTCTTATCCGTTAGGTTTAGGTCATGCTGTTCTTCAAGCCAAAGCATTTGTAGGTGGGGAACCATTTGTTGTGATGCTAGGCGACGATTTGATGAAAGACACTGTTCCTTTGACAAGACAGTTGATGGATGGATATGAACGCACACATGCTTCTACGATTGCTGTGATGGAAGTTCCTCATGAAGAGACGTCTAAATACGGAATTATTGATCCGGATAGTGAACTAGAAGATGGTTTGTACAACGTTCGGAAATTTGTAGAGAAACCAGATCCAGAAGATGCTCCAAGTGATTTAGCAATTATCGGACGCTACTTGTTAACACCGGAGATATTTGAAATTCTTGAAAATCAAGAACCGGGTGCAGGTGGCGAAATTCAGTTAACCGATGCGATTGATACTTTAAATAAAACACAACGTGTGTTTGCTAAAAAGTTCACTGGGAAACGTTTTGACGTAGGAGATAAATTTGGCTTCTTAGCAACCAGTATTAGCTATGGATTAGAACATCCTGAAATGAAGGATAAATTAAAAGATTATATTGTCGATCTAGGTGAACGTTTAGAAGAGGAAGATAGTCAATAATAAACAGAAGATGGCTTTTTACAAGCCATCTTTGCTTTTTTTATTTTCAAAAAGGAAATAAAAGGAAACTCTGAGCAGAACGTTCGCTAAATGGAGTCAAAGTCATTAAACTGAAAGAGAACCTTCAAAAAAAGAAGATATTGGAAAACTAATTGGAATATAAAGGAGAAAGATTAAATGGAAGAACAAGAAAAAATATATGATGTTGTAGTGATTGGAGCTGGGCCAGGAGGAATGACAGCAGCCTTATATGCTTCCCGTTCCAATTTAAAAACGTTAGTACTGGAAAGAGGAGTTCCTGGCGGTGAATTAATCAATACGGCAGAAGTAGAAAACTATCCTGGGTTTGATTCCATTATGGGACCTGAGTTAGCTGATAAGATGTATAAGAGTTCTATGCGGTTTGGTGCAGAGCATGCATATGGTGATGTAAAACGAATTGTAGTAGACGGCGAATATCGTCTTGTACAAACCAATAAAAAATCGTTCCGTACAAAATCAGTTGTCATTGCTACTGGTTCGTATCACCGTAAGTTGAATGTTCCAGGAGAAGATCAATACAATGGTCGCGGAGTTTCTTACTGTGCGGTTTGTGATGGAGCATTCTTCCGTAACAAACAATTAGCAGTTATTGGTGGGGGAGACTCTGCAGTAGAAGAGGGAACCTATCTAACTCAGTTTGCTGATGTAAATATTGTTCACCGTCGTGATGAATTACGTGCTCAAAAAATCTTGCAAGATCGTGCTTTCAAAAATGAACGAGTTTCCTTTACTTGGGATAACGTTGTAGAAGAAATTAATGGAGACGATAAAAAAGTTACTGGTGTCACTCTTCGAAATGTTGAAACAGGAGAAGTAACAACCAAGGCTGTAGATGGTGTCTTCATTTATGTAGGAATCCTTCCACAAACCGACGCATTCTTAGATTTAGGAATTACTGATCAAGAAGGTTGGGTTGTTACGAATGAACTAATGGAAACATCAGTGCCAGGTATTTTTGCGGTTGGAGATGTACGCCAAAAAACTCTGCGTCAAGTAACAACAGCAGTAGGTGACGGTGGAGAAGCAGGTAACCGTGTCTTCCACTATGTAGAAGAGTGGAATGAACGTACAGAGCAAGTAGTAGTTGAAAACTAATAAAAAATGTAAAAATAAAAGGTTCTTGTCTAACCGTAGACAAGACCTTTTGCTTTTATCGAGTTTAATTGAATAAACATCCTATGAAAATATTGATAGAACGCGCTTTCTAAAGTCTTCTTACATTGACGATAAAGAAAAATTATGATATTCTGATAAGGCATTTAGATTATAAGAAAATTCTCATAATCTATTTTATAAGCATTTTATATGCTTTTTTCTTTTTTATATAGAATTTAAAATCTAAGAGAAAAGCTCTTACAAAAAGGTAGGCTAATGATATGTTATTTTTTGAATTATTTATAAAACATTTCCCCTCATTCCTTCATGCGATGGGATTAACTGTCCAAATTACACTACTATCGTTAGTGTTTGCTTCGATCATAGGGATTGTATTTGGATTAATGAAAGTTTCGCGAGGACGTATTTTACGTTCCATTGCTAATGCGTATATTTGGATTATTCGAGGAACACCGCTGTTGGTTCAAATTTACTTTGTATACTTTGGGATTCCAATGGCTTTTGGAATCAGTCTTTCTGAATGGGATGCTGGTATCATTACGATGAGTTTAAATGCTGGTGCTTATATGGCTGAGATTGTCCGCGGAGGGATTGAAGCGGTGGATTCAGGTCAAATGGAAGCAGCTAGAAGTCTAGGTTTACCTTATCGTAGGTCAATGGCAAAAGTAGTTCTCCCTCAAGCACTACGTACTATGTTACCTTCTATCATTAACCAATTTATTATTACATTAAAAGATACGTCTTTGCTATCTGTTATTGGAGTACGAGAGTTAACGATGAATGGGAAAATTATTACGGCTAATAACATGGAAACGATACGAATGTGGGGAATCGTAGCTATTTATTATTTAATAGTTATCTCACTTCTAACACTGGTTGCCAACAAATTAGAAAGCAAAATGTCCCGATCAAAATAGATGAAAAAGGTTTAGGCTACGGTCTAAACCTTTTTTATTTTTCAAGAACAGATTTACTCAATTTGAAGGCGCTTCCTTTTATGGTATAGTCAACTTGAAAGATTAATCCAAAGAAAGGAGTGCTAAAAATGTCAAAAGAAATTACCTATCCTTCTTTAAGGAAGTTCAATGGAATAATGGGTGTCCTACATCTTGTGCAAGGTTCTCTCATGTTATGGTTTGCGCTGTTTATTGATAAAATTTCATCTTTTAAAATCCCTATCCGCTCTTATTTTCTTAGTTTTGATCAAACGCAAATGAGTCTCGTTACAGATACGAAAGAGCTTTTTGATTTTCCGTTTGGAGTCATGGTTTCCTTGTTTTTGTTTCTTTCTGCTTTTGCTCACTTTATCATCATAAGTCCTTGGGGAAATCGACGCTACAATAAAGATTTAGAAAATGGAATGAATCGGTTTAGATGGTACGAATATGCACTTAGTTCTTCTCTGATGATTGTTTTAATTGCCTTGTTATTTGGAGTCTATGACGTTGGTTCTTTACTCTTAATATTCGGCTTGAATGCTGCTATGAACCTTTTTGGTTTAGATATGGAAGAAATGAATAAGAATAGAGAAAAGGTGAATTGGAAACCGTTTGTATTTGGTAGTATTGCAGGGGTTATTCCTTGGATAGTCATTCTTTTATATGCTTTTGGAAATTCAAATCCTTCGGAAGTTCCTTGGTTTGTATATGCATTAGCAGGATCTTATTTTGTGTTTTTCAACCTGTTCCCAATAAATATGGTATTACAATATAAGAAGGTTGGAAAATGGGAAAGCTACTTGTACGGTGAGAAAGGATATATCGTATTGAGCTTAGTTGCAAAAACGATTCTAGCTTGGATTGCCTTTGCTGGTGTCATGCAACCATAGAATGATGAATACTAAAAAAGTAGGTAGATTCTCAACTGAGATTCTACCTACTTTTTTATTAGTTTTTTATTCTGAGTCACCTAAGTAACGATCAAGGATTTCATCATATTCGCCATTTTCACGAAGTTCAGCTAAACCGGCATTGAATTTTTCAACTAGTTCGGTTTGTTTGCCTTTCAAAGTAGCAAAGCCATATTCACTACCTTCTTCGGATTGGTCCACCACTTCTAATTTCATTCCACGGCTAATCTCGTATTGGATAACAGGGTAATCTTCAAAAGTTGCAGCAGAGTTTCCACCTAGAACATCTTGATACATTGTAGAGGAATCTTCTACATATTTTACAGTAAATCCATATTCATCTTTGTTAGCTTCTGCATATTCAGAACCCGTCGTACCTGTTTTAACAACAACTTGTTTTCCTTCTAAGTCTTCAAGAGAAGTAATTCCAGAATCAGGTTTCACAGCTACACCTGTTTTAGAATCATAGTAAGGGTCTGAAAAATCATATTTCTTTTCACGTTCTTCATTGATAGACATACCAGCAATGACTCCGTCTACTTGTCCAGCTTCCAAAGCAGTAACGGCTGCATTAAACCCAAGAGAACGTAATTCATATTCAAATCCTTGGTTTTTGGCAATTGCATCCAATAAATCCAAGTCAATTCCTACAAAATCACCTTCATCATTTTCAAACTCAAAAGGGGCGAAAGTAGTATCGGTACCAATTGCATAGACAGTAGCATCTGAAGCACCTGCTCCGCTTGTAGCGCTATTTGAATCTGAATCCCCAGTACTACCACATGCTGCTAATAAAGTAGCAGAAAGAGATGTAAAAGCCAGTAAAGCTATTTTTTTCTTTTTCATAGATAATCCTCCTTGTTGTTCATACGATGTTAAGATTCTTAACATTTAGATAGTTTTTTATTTTATGAACTTTTATTCTTCTAAGGATAGCATTGCGATTAATCTATGTCAATCTTTTTTAAAATGATTATTAAAAAAATCTCATCGTTCTAATGGAGATTTAAAGTGAGATGTAATGAAACCTTACATCTCACTTTTCATTCAATAAATGGAGTAAAAGTTAATGTTTGGCTTTTATCTATATAGAGAGTTTGTTGGTCCTTTAAGGTCACTTGTATATCAAAGCCCTCGGGAATATCAAAATCAGTTACTAATTCATGAACCTGATAGGCTCCATTTTCTTCAATGATATAAAAATAAGGAATATCTTTTCCAACATTGAGAGGACGAGATAAAGAGTAGCTTCCTGCAGGAAGGTGTTCGCCTACTTTCCATATTCCATTACTCAACGTAAAAATTCCATTTTCTTCTGTACGTTCAGAGGAAGCGGCGTTGCTAGTTGCAAGGAGGGTAGATCCTTGTTGGCCAACAAGAGAAACAGACTGATTTTTGTATAGATTTAATTCAATATGATTATTCAAAAAACCAAGAACAACTTGAAATATCGTTTGATTTTCTTGGTCTTTAATAATTAGACTAGCTCCAGGAGCATAGTCAGGAACTTCTACTACATACCTACCTTCGGGTAAATCGACGCCAATAATTTTTGAATCAGCTGTAAGTTCAACCGTTTCATTTTCTAAAAAAGGCAGAGGAGATTGAGAGTAGTATTCGGGCATATGACTAGGAAAAAAGTCTTCTTTCTCTTTTCCAATGATTTTCTGGGCATTTGAATAGGCAGCAATCACTTCCTCCTGCTCGATAATTTTCATCCCATCATACGTTTGTGGAAGAACACCTTTAGTAGAAGAGCAGGCAACTAAAAGTGGAAAGACGATAAGAGAGACGCACCACTGTTGAATTCGTTTGTAATTCACACCAATCAGTCCTCTCCCTCGGTATTAAAGTTATACAATCGAACATAATGCTCTGCCGTTCCTAAAGGACCAACTGAAACTTCAACGGGGTGAAAAGAACGTAAAAGAGAAACATAGTGTATCGTTTTCATTTCTGCTTCGTTATCGTCACTTATTGGGATGCAAAATAAGCCGTTATCTAGGTAAAAACTTCCTTCTGGTAATTCGTTCTTTTTTGTTAGGGTATGGAACGAATCAGAAGAGAGTTTTGCTTTTACATAATCAAGTTGTTTTTCATGATGATCGGATACAAAAATAATTTTACCTCCACGCAAAAAGAAAACTTTATCAGCATACTCATCCAAGTTGTCTAAAAGGTGAGAAGAAATCATAATTACTTTTCCTTCAGTACGTAACGTCTGTAAAACTCTTGAAATAAGAGAAACATTTTCGGGATCCAATCCATTCATTACTTCATCCATTAACATAACAGGAGTATCAGCTGCACACATCATCGCAAAACAAAGTCGCTGACGCATTCCTAAAGAATAGGTATGTACTTTATTCATTACGTAATGATCCATGTGTAGCATACGAATAATTTTATCGATAGATGTAGAATCTTGTTTCCACATTTCAGCATACATTTTAATATGTTCCCGACCAGAAAAGTTTTCGTAGAGATCAGCCTGGTCAGGGAAAAAGTAATGAGACGATGTAATCGTAAAATATCTTTTCGTGTATTTTTATAAACGATATCATCAATCTGTATCTCTCCACTTTGAATGGGAATATAGCGCATAATGGCATTAAAAAGGGTCGTCTTTCCTGTTCCATTTGGAGCAACTAAGCCAATAATCTGTCCATCAGGAATATCAAAATGAAGGTGATCTAAAATGATTTTTTCTCCAAATTGAACTGATAAATCTTTTATAAGTAAGGTCATGAGCTAATTCTCCTTTGTAATCCAAGAGTTTGAGTTTGAATCTGATCAAATAGGAATGTAAAAAGTACTTCTACAAATAAAATAAGTAGTAAAATCCCAATCCATGCTTTTTCGAAAGTAATACCGGGCATCTGTAATTGCATTGCCATTTCTCCCGAGAAAATAGATTGTAAATGTAAGTAAAGGCTAGGTTGCCATGAACTGAAAGATGGAATAAAGTTCCAGATAAAAGGAAAAAAATAAACTCCTAAGACTAGGATGATGGTTAAATAAGTCGTACGAAATACCCAGCTCAATCCAATCGTTAATAAAAGAAGAAAATAACTGAGTAACATAGCTATTCCCAGTGCCAGGAAAGTATATTGCCAAATGGCGATAGGCTTATACCCGGAAGAAGTATAGACCATTACCGGATACAGAAGGCTTCCAGACGTTTCTTGAATGAGACTAATCAGATAGCTAATCAATAACCCAATTAGAGAAACGGACCACACAACGACCCATGTATGGAAGGTACGAATATGCCATTGTTTCCGTAACGTTACAGGAACTCCTTGAGAGATACTCCAGTTTTTGGTTTGGTCTTTTGTGAATCGATCGGAACCTAACAAAGCAATAAATAAAAACAAACTAAAGCCAATGATTAGATTCACTTCTTGTAACAAAATATTACTGGCAGAATAAGAATTCCATTCAATGTCCAAATCATGTTCTTCTAAATATTTATATAAAGCAAGTTCTTGAGTGATTCGTTCTTCTTCCGGTAAATATTGCCGTAAAAAATTAAAATGATCAAACTCTTTTAACTCCAATAAACGACTCTGGTTAGTAGCAATCTTTGTACCATTGTCTAAATAATTTGATAAGATCTTTTCCCAATTAGGAACGGTATTCCCCAATTTCTTTTTTAAGATGTATAGTTGTAATCCATACAACATCTGCTGTTCTGCTAGTAAATCGTAGACTTCGTCCCCAATGTCATCTGTAAAGGCACTCTGAGGAAGCATGTTAAATAAACTGTGGATATCTTCATATTCTTGAGCCATTCGTTCTTGCGGGAATGCTACCGTTTGTTGTTGATAGAGAAGAGAAAAAGATCCAAAAAATAATAGAAAAGCCAAAGCTAAGATACGTGTTTTCCAATCACGAAGAAGTTTTTTCCATTCCCATTTAGCAATATGCATGTGTATCCTCCTACTGAATGAATTTTTGACGAGTTCGCCAATGAGTTGTAAAAGCCAAAATTCCTTCCAGAACAATCGTGGATACAATTAATACGAATAAACCACGATCATAAGTAATCGATCCGGTATTCATCAAATAATTTTTCTCACCCGTAATTACCTTTCCATAATCGAAATATGTTTGTGGGAAATATCCAATAGGAATTCCAAGTATTTTTCTAGTTGTGCGGCTAAAATAGAGTTGTTCAAAAAGAAGTAAAAATAATCCTGCTAAAAACACCATAACTTCCTGACGGAATAGAAGTGAGAAAAGAACAGACAACCGTACGAAAAGGTATGTGATCATTAGTAAGAAAGGTAGTATCTTTAGTAAAAACAAGCCAATACTGATCATTGGATAGGTGTCTGGATCTGTTACAAAATTTTCGTTATAAACAAATAATGAGGTTTTCCAAGTAAGACTTCCAAAACCATTTAGAAACCCATTTAGAAAATAAAATAAAACGGCTAGACTAAGAAAACAAATAGCCACATAACTTAAAATAGCTAAACTTTGAATAAAGAGATGACGATTCCAAGCAATGGGAACCCCGATTTGTTGTGTACGTGACTTTCTACTTTGAAGGAAAACATCCGAAGCGACAAATAACGTAAAAATAACAAAAAGAGTAGATCCAAAATTCAGAAAAAATAATTGGATTTGCTGCCAGGAGGTTTTTTGTTGAATGACAGAAAATGTTATAGGAGACTCATTTTCCTTATAGCTATCCATCCGTATTCTATAATTTCCCCAATCATGGGCCAAATCTTTTCCGGGATAGACAGAATTCTCCAGGTAATATTCATTGAGCATTTCCAAATGAAAAGGTGGAACGTAGAACTGAAAGATTTTAGTGTATCGTTCTGCATCACCAGAAGTAATGGAAGAATATAAAGCTCGTTGTTGTTCGTAGTGATACTTGGATTCTTCATAGGTACTTTGTCCGGTAAACTGATTGATATGGAAATTCCCATTTTCAATGGCATCCTCCATGATTCCTTTATTAGACAGTAGTTCCATTTGTAATTGTTCTAAGTTAATTGTTTGATTGGTATTGATTTGTGGTAAGAAAAAAGCTGAGTAAAAAATAATGGCAAGAAAGGCAAGAACAATAGCCAATCGGTTTTTAGTACTACGAAAAATTTGAAGCCACGTTTGAAGAAAAAGGGTTCGAGACATAGGGGCAACTCCTCTTTAGATTAAAATATAATAAGTACATAAGTATTTTTATGGCATATTGAAATAATCTTATCATAATATTCTCACTTTATGTAAGAAAGTTATGATAAAATAAAAGATATGATAAACTAATAATAAGAATAAAAAAAGTTATGGAGGGATTCACATGGGTTATAAAGATACGTATCAGCAGTGGAAAGAAAATCAAAATTTGGATCATTTGCTTAAAGAAGAATTAGAGGCGATGGCTTCAGATGAGGAAACAATGAAAGATGCTTTCTTTGCTCCGTTAGAATTTGGTACAGCAGGAATGCGTGGAATTTTAGGAGCCGGTATTAATCGTATGAATATCTACACCGTGCGACAAGCGACAGAAGGATTAGCTCGCTTAATGGAATCTAAAGGGGAAGAAGAAAAGAAACGTGGAGTAGCAATTGCCTACGATTCTAGAAGATTTTCTCCTGAATTTGCTATGGAAGCAGCACGAACATTAGGTGCTCATGGAATTCCAGCCTATGTTTTTGAAAGTTTACGACCAACTCCAGAATTATCTTTTGCAGTACGTCATTTAAATTGCTTATGTGGAATTATGATAACAGCGAGTCATAACCCAGCTAATTATAATGGGTATAAAGTATATGGAGAAGATGGCGGACAAATGCCACCCCATGATGCTGATGCGCTAACTACATTTATTCGTGAAATTGAAAATTCTTTAGAGGTAGAAGTTGCAAGTGAAGCAGAAATCAAAGAAAAAGGCTTACTTACTATTTTAGGGGAAGAAGTCGATGAGATTTATTTAAAAGAAGTTGCAACGGTAACCGTTAACCCTGAATTGGTGAAGGAAATGAGTACAGAAATGAAGCTAGTATTTACACCTTTACACGGGACAGGAAAAATGTTGGGTGAAAGAGCTTTGAAAAATGCTGGTTTTGATGGTTTTACTTTAGTTCCTGAACAAGCGGAGCCAGATTCAGATTTTTCTACCGTTCATTCTCCAAACCCAGAAGAACCAGGTGCATTTGAGTATGCGATCAAGTTAGGAAAAGAAATAGGGGCAGATATTTTAGTGGCAACAGATCCAGATGCGGATCGTTTAGGTGCTGCAGTTCGAAAAGAAGATGGCGAATACGAAGTAATTACAGGAAACCAAATTGCTTCCTTAATGTTAGAATATTTATTACTAGCTAAAAAAGATGCAGGTGAACTTGCTGAAAATGCTGTTGTTCTAAAATCGATTGTTTCTAGTGAACTACCTACTGCTATTGCCGAATCATATGGTGTGAAAATGGTTGATGTTCTAACTGGTTTTAAATTTATTGCTGAAAAAATTCATCAGTATGAAACCGACCATAGCCAAGAGTTTGTCTTTGGCTTTGAAGAAAGCTATGGCTATTTAGTGAAACCATTTGTGCGGGATAAGGATGCTATTCAAGCGTTGGTCTTGATTGCTGAAGTGGCGGCACATTATAAGAAAAAAGGACAAACATTAGATGATGGCCTTCAAGAGATCTATGAAAAATATGGATATTACCAAGAAAAAACAATTTCAGTTACGATGAGTGGAGTTACTGGAGCAGAAAAAATTGAAAAATTAATTGCTACTTTCCGTGAAAATTCACCAACTGAATTTGCTGGAATTGCTGTGAAAGAAACGTTAGATTTTGGAAATCGTACAAAAACTGCACAAGATGGATCGATTGAACCGATTGAAATGCCTAGTTCCAATGTATTGAAATATATTTTGGAAGACGGTAGTTGGATTGCGGTACGACCAAGTGGAACCGAGCCTAAGATTAAATTCTATATAGGTGCAAAAGCAAGTAGTGAAAAAGAAGCAACTGATAAAATTACTTGTTTAGAAGAAGAGCTTTTGAAATATACAAAATAAAAAACTAAAACCAAAAACAGCTGGGAGCAGTTCAGTATCGACTGCACTCCAGCTGTTTTTGGTTTTTATTTATTTTGTTATTTCTTTTTACCAATTCTTGTAGAAGGGTCTAAACGGTTCTCTAAGTACTCTAGGAAGAAATCCGATAGGATAGCCATTAAAGCAGTTGGAAGAGCTCCAGCAAGAATGATTGCTCCACCATTCGTAGCATTTACACCACGAGTGATGATATCTCCTAGTCCACCGGCTCCAATAAAGGTACCGATAGACGTAATTCCAATCGCTACTACAAGGGCATTACGTAAACCTGCCATGATGACAGATAAGGAAAGAGGTAATTCCACCATATACGTAAGCTGGAATCGAGTCATTCCCATTCCTTTACCAGTATCTAACAAAGATGCATCCACACTTCGAACTCCTGTGTACGTATTTTTGATGATAGGTAGTAACGAATAAAGGAATACAGCAGCAATAACGGTATCACTCCCCAAGCCTATTCCTAACATTAAAATAGAAAGGAGTGCTAAAGAAGGGATGGTTTGAATCACGTTAGCTATTCCGATTACCCAATCTGCGATTTTCTTGTGACGAGCAATCCAGAATCCAAGAGGAATCGAGACAATGGAAGCAAATAAAACTCCATATATTGAAATCAAGAAGTGACGCCAGAATTGACTTAAGACATAGGTACCATTTTCAGTATAGTAAAAAGCTAACTGTTGAAGTGTATTCATTTCGCTTATATCCATTATTTATTCTCCTCTGGAAGTACGACGTCTTTATCTTCAAAATAATTATTTTCTTCTAAAAAGTCATCTGCTACTTTTTTTGGTTCTACTAAATCATTGTCCACATCGTAATTGAGTTGTTGGATTTCTTCAGTAGTGAAGACATCTTGTAATCTCAATAAAACAGTTTCCAATTCAGGGTATGTTTCTAGAATTTCTTTTGTAGCAACTGGGCTGACATCATAAGGTGGGAATAGATTTCTGTCATCTTCTAGTACGATGAGATCGTAACTTGCAATTCGACCATCTGTTGAATAACCTAAAACGACATCCATGCTACCCGCTTCTAATGCATCATATACTAAACCAATTTGCATAGGGTAAACAGATTTAAAATCGAAACCGTAAATATCTTTAAAAGCACGGTATCCATCTCCATCACGTTCCATCCAGGATTTATCTACACCTGCTGTTAAAGAACCAATAACAGGCTCTAAATCGCTAATTTTAGAAACATTATTTTCTTTTGCAAAATCTTTTGTTACAAGAAACGCGTACGTATTAGCAAAACCATAACTAGGGAACCAAACTTGATCAAACTTCTCATCAAAACCTTTTACTACAGCAGCGTATGCCGCTTCTGGTTCGGTAATCGGATCTTGTGCTAATTCACCGGTTAAAGAAGTACCCGTATAACGAGCAGCTGAAATATTTGCATCCCCACCAATTAAAGCTTGGTGGTTTAAAGTAGAAGACCCTAGATTATTTACTAATCCGACCGGTACTTCTGGAAGATAATGTTTTACCATTCCTTCTACTACATAAGCCAGTACTTGTGCTTCCGTAGTAGTACCCCCTGTGATGATTACTCCATCACTAGAGTACGTAGCTCCCAATCCAGGAAGAGAACAAGCAGAAAGAAAAAGCATCAAGATGGGAATTAAAATCAATTTTTTGAAAGTTTTCATTATGCTGCTCCTTTCTCGGAAGTTAGTGTAGGAGTAACGGCAGTCTCTACTTTTCCTAGTAAGAAATCAGAAAGAAGTGCCAAAATAGTAACAGGAATTGTACCCCAAATAATCATTTCTTGATCATAAACATTCAGACCATTAAAAATGAAGTCACCTAATCCACCAGCACCAATATAAGAAGCGAGTGTTGCCCATGCAATAACATAGACACCGGCTAATCGAATTCCCGACATGATCACAGGAGCGGCTAACGGTAATTTTACTTTTGAAATTAATTGAGTTTCGGTCATTCCCATTCCTTTGGCAGAATCCACGGTATTTTCGTTTACGTTATTGATTCCAATATACGTATTACGTAGGATAGGTAATAGGGAATAGATAAATAGGCTGATGATTGCTGGGAATTTTCCAACTCCAAATAAAGGAATCATCAAGGCTAAAAGAGCCAGAGAAGGTACCGTTTGCAAAACGGAAACAAATCCAATTACATAACGAGATATTTTTCCAGAACGAGTCAATAAAATCCCTAATGGAACGGCAACTACAGCACCTAACACCAAGGCAATGATGGAAATAAGGAAATGCTCGCCTGTTTTATAAAGAAGAGCGGGTCCATTTGCTTGTAAGAAATCCATTATTCAATCAGCTCCTTTTCAGGTGCCATCTCGATTTCTGCCACCGAAGTTGATTCAATGACATCGTCTATTTCACCAAAATCTGTATCTTGCCAGATGGAGTCGTATACCATATCAACGATAGATGCACGGGTAATTAAGCCCATTAAATGATCATTATGATCAACAACTGGAATATTTTTATATCCAAGGATTAAAATTCTTTGCAACGCGTCACGAACGAGAGCTCCTTCCCGGACGAACATAACTTCTTCCATGATATCGCCAATCGTGACATTCCGGCGACGGTTTTTCTCAATTCCTTCTACTGCTAATAACCCTAGAAGTTTATCATTTTCATCCGTAATAAATAAGTTATCTACACGACGAGAACGCATCACTTTAATTGCTTCACCTAAACTTTGGTCAGGGCTCATTGTTACTGGTTTACGTAACATAATTTGATCAACTGTTTTTAAGTTGGTCTGTGCTTGAGTTAAACGTTCTTCTCCAATAAAACTTTCAACAAATTCATTAGCAGGATTTTTTAAAATATTATCTGGAGTATCGAATTGAACGACTTTACCTTCTGCCATAATAACGATTCGATCGGCTAATTTCAAAGCCTCATCCATATCATGAGTAACAAATACGACCGTTTTTCCTAATTCTTGTTGTAAATGTTTTAATAGTTCTTGTAGTGCATCACGTGTAATTGGATCTAATGCACCAAATGGCTCATCCATCAAAATAATATCTTGATCGGCAGCCAAGGCACGAATAACACCAATTCGTTGCTGTTGTCCTCCAGAAAGTTCAGAAGGATAGCGATCTAAAAAGTCAACTGGTAAATCTACTCTAGCAATTAATTCTTTTGCGATTTCTTTCTGTTTATCTTCTGACCAGCCTAATAACTTCGGTACCAAAACGATATTTTGTAAAATCGTCATATGAGGCATTAAACCGATTTGCTGGATAACATAGCCGATTTTTCGGCGTAATTCTACAGCGTTTTGCTCTTGAATATCTTTCCCATTAATCAAAATTTGACCTGAGGTTGGTTCGAGCATTCGGTTAATCATTCTCATAGAAGTAGTTTTCCCACTTCCACTTGTACCAATAAATACGATAAATTCGCCTTTATCAAAAGACAAAGAGATATCATCTACTGCTTTTTTGCCATTTGGATATAATTTTGTAACATTTTTAAACTCTATCATTCAGTCCACTCCTACCATTTTGTTTTTTTTTGCACACATGGTTAAACTATCATCTCAATAATAGAAGCTAATTGCAAAAAATGGAAGGGTTTTATACTAGAAATTATAAGAAATAAATTACTTTCAACCCTTTAGGTATAGGGATAACGGCGATATAAGATTTTTCGAAAATAGGCTTGTATCCATTCGATAAAAATATAAACATATTGTTTTTAAGTGTCTATTTCTTTGAACTGAAAATAGTAGATATGGTGAAAAAGAAAGCCACATGATACGATAAGGAAAATGAATATTAAAAAAGGGGAACGCTCTCATGACTTTCACAAATAGTGATAAAAATGTAGAAAAATATATTTTGTCTATTGATCAAGGAACGACTAGTTCACGAGCGATTATCTGGGACCATGAAGGAAGTCCAGTGATGACCGCTCAAAAAGAAATTACTCAATCCTATCCTAAACCAGGATGGGTTGAGCATGATCCCATTGAAATTTGGGTGTCGGTCCAAAGTGTTATAGCAGATGCATTAATCAGAAGTGATATTCAACCGTACCAAATTGCAGGAATTGGGATTACCAATCAAAGAGAAACGACTATTCTTTGGGATAAAAAAACAGGAGACCCGATTTATCCAGCCATTGTATGGCAATCTAGACAAACAGCAGAAATTGTAGATGAGTGGAGAAAAAAAGGCCTAGAAGAGATGATTCGTAAAAAAACAGGTTTACGTATTGATTCCTATTTTTCTGCATCAAAAATCAGTTGGATTTTAAATCATGTAGAAGGTGCTAGAGATCGAGCAGAGCGAGGAGAACTTTTATTTGGGACGATTGATTCTTGGCTTATATGGAAGTTAACGGGTGGGGCAGCTCACGTCACCGATCACACCAATGCTAGTCGGACGATGTTATTCAATATTTATGATTTAGATTGGGATGATGAAATTTTGAAAGAATTACAGATTCCTCGTACGATATTGCCTCACGTAAAAGATTCAATTGGAATTGTAGGAGAAACGGTGGGATATCATTTTTACGGTGCGAACATTCCGATTGCGGGTGTTGCTGGCGATCAACAAGCCGCGCTTTTTGGACAAGCGGGCTTTGAAAGGGGAATTGTTAAAAATACTTACGGCACAGGAGCGTTCATTATTATGAATACAGGAGAACATCCTGTGCAGTCAAAAAATGGTTTACTAACTACAATCGCTTATAGTATAGAAGGAAAGGTAACGTATGCATTAGAAGGAAGTATTTTTGTGGCTGGTTCTGCTATTCAATGGATCCGTGATCAATTGGGCTTTATTGAAGATGCTGAGGAATCAGAAAAGATGGCACAAGAAGTTTGTAGCAATGAAAATATTTATTTTATTCCGGCGTTTGTAGGCTTAGGATCTCCTTATTGGGATCAAGAAGTAAGAGGCTCTTTTTTTGGTTTGACAAGGGGAACAACAAAATCTCATTTAGTACGTTCTGTGCTAGAATCGCTTGCCCTCCAAACAAAGGATGTAGTAGAAGCCATGCAAGAAGATGCGGGATTAACCATTTCGGATATGCGAGTAGATGGTGGAGCTTCCATTAACGATTTCTTGATGCAATTTCAGAGTGACATGTTAGGTACATCCGTAACAAGATCTAAAGTAAAGGAAACAACGTCCTTAGGTGCTGCATATCTAGCAGGATTAGCAGTTGGCTTTTGGGAAAGCAAAGAAGATATTCGCAACCATTGGGAGCAAGAGCATGTGTTTCAACCAGAGTTTAGTGAGAAAAAGAGAGAGCAGCTCTATGAAAATTGGAAAATGGCCATACAAGCTGCCAGAATGTTCAAACCAACTCCAATAGATGAAGATTAGAAGTGCGTATTTCTTTGATAAAAGTAAAGTACGTGAAAAGAAAATAGAAGTAAAATACACATGTGACACGCCCGGTGTGTTATAATGAATTTTGAAGGTAGAAAGAGGAGGTATTACCATGGCTGACACATTGGAATTGGTGATTATAACAGGGATGAGCGGTGCCGGAAAGACCGTTGCTTTACAGACATTTGAAGATCTTGGATATTATTGCGTAGATAATATGCCTCCAAGTTTATTACCTAAATTTTGGGAATTGGTAAAAGAATCTGGCAAGATCACACGAGTTTGTCTTGTAATTGATTTGCGATCGAGAGCGTTCTTTGAAGAAATATTAAGTTCAATTGGAAGTATTGATAACACTTCCTTTGTGACTACAAAAATTATCTTTCTTGATGCATCTGATGAAACGCTTGTTTCTCGCTACAAAGAAACGAGAAGAAATCATCCTCTTACTCAAACGGGTGGTACTGTAATAGAAGGAATAAAAAAAGAGCGTGAGCTACTAAAAGATATACAAAATCGATCTCAATGGGTCTTTGATACAAGTAACACTTCACCTCGGAAATTACGTGAACAAATCTTAAGTAAATTCCGTACAAATGATCAAAGTGTTTTCCATATTGAAATGCAGTCTTTTGGTTTTAAATATAGTTCTCCAATTGATGCAGATATCGTGATGGATGTACGTTTTTTACCAAATCCGCACTATATTGATGAGCTTCGTCCATTGACAGGTTTAGATAAACCCGTTTATGATTATGTGATGCAACAACCAGAAACAGAAATGTTTTATCGTAAATTTACAGACTTACTGGATTATATTATTCCTGGTTATAAGAAAGAAGGAAAAGCTAGTGTTACGATTGCAATCGGCTGTACAGGAGGTCAACACCGTTCAGTAGCCTTAACGGAAAGAATTGGACTTCATTTACAAAATGATGGGTACACCGTAAATATTTCGCATCGTGATAAAAGTAAACGAAAAGAGGCAACTAATCGGTCATGAATGAAAAGCCAAAAAAACGACAAAAAAAGATGGTTGTACTTGGTGGAGGAACAGGCTTACCAGTTATCCTTAACCAATTAAAAAAACTAAATGTGGATTTAACAGCCATAGTCACAGTCGCAGATGATGGTGGAAGTAGTGGTATTCTTCGTGACTATGTGAATATCGTTCCTCCTGGTGATATCCGAAACTGTATGATTGCTCTTTCTGATTTACCTCAAATTCAAAAAGATATCTTTCAATATCGCTTTGATTCCAAAGATGACTTTTTATCAGGTCATGCGATTGGAAACCTAATTATTGCTGCTCTAGCAGAAATGAAGGGGAATGTCTTTGATGCGGTTAATACATTATCTGAAATGATGAATGTGAGTGGGAAAATTTATGCAGCAGCAGAAGAACCATTAATGCTATTTGCTGAATTTGAAGATGGAGAAGTAGTAAAAGGGGAATCAAAAATTGCTCAGTTTCGAAAAAAAATCGAGAGAGTCTATGTAAAACCGCTCGATGATGAAACACGAGAATCACAAGCCGCAAGAGATGTTATTCGTTCTATTATGGAAGCAGATATTGTTTTATTAGGACCAGGAAGCTTATATACGAGTATTCTACCCAACTTAATGATTCCTGATTTGGGACAAGCAATTATTGATACAGAAGCTGAAGTTGTTTATATCTGTAATATTATGACTCAATTAGGAGAAACAGAAAATTTTTCTGATGCAGAGCATGTTAAGGTGTTGCACAAACATTTGAACACTAAATTTATCAATACGGTGTTAGTGAATACAGAGAAAGTCCCGGAACAATACTTGAATCAACAAGCAGATGAGGAATACCTATTTCAAGTTACGCACGATTTTCAATCGCTACGTGATGAGAATTGCCGTGTCATTTCAGCGGATTTCTTGAATTTAAAAGAAGGTGGCGTTTACCATGATGGTGAAAAAGTCACAAATGAAATATTAAATCTAACTTCCAGTATGTGGAATGTAAAGACAACTTTTTCTGAAACTTCTTTTTAAGAAGAAAGTAGGCAAATTCATTTTGAAGCATCAAGTCAAAAGCCTGTGAGGAGGAATAATGATTGTCTTATGCATCTGAAGTGAAAAAAGAACTAACAACCTTGGAAGTGCATCGTGAACATGCAAAAGCAGAATTGACTGCATTAATACGAATGAGTGGTTCTGTCAGTATCTATAATCAAAAATTAATTTTAAATATTCAAACGGAAAATGCAGCAATTGCTAGACGAATGTATTCTCTTTTAAAAGATCATTATCAAACAGAAGGAGAGTTACTGGTCCGTAGAAAAATGAAACTAAAGAAAAATAATATTTATATTGTGCGTGTAAAACAAGGAGTAAAAGAACTCTTGCATGACTTAAATATTTTTGATGGCTTTCATTTTAAGACAAAAGTAGCGGACGTGATTATGGAAAATGATCAAAAACAACGTTCCTATTTACGAGGAGCCTTTTTAGCGGGTGGATCAGTGAATAGTCCAGAAACAAGTCGCTACCATTTAGAAATCTATTCAAGTTATGAAGACCATAATCAAGATATTTGTACGATTATGAATAAATTTGATCTAAATGCAAGGACCATTGACCGTCGCAATGGATATATTACCTATCTCAAAGAAGCAGAAAAAATAGCAGACTTTCTAGCGTTAATCGGTGCCCATAATTCAATGATGAAATTTGAAGATATCCGGATTGTACGAGATATGCGGAATTCGGTAAACCGTTTAGTAAACTGTGAAAATGCAAATATGAATAAAACCATTGATGCAGCAGCTAGACAAATAGCCAATATTGAATTCATCAGTAAAATAGTGGGATTGGATAAGCTTCCAGAAAAGTTAAGAGAAATTGCTATTTTGCGAATTGAAAATCCTGACGTAAGTCTGAAAGAATTAGGTGAAATGGTTCCAAGTGGACTAATCTCTAAATCAGGGATCAACCATCGACTTCGAAAAATTAATGAATATGCAGAAAAACTAAAAAATATGGAAATCATGCATTAATCTAAAAGCAGTGAAAGAACACCGGAAAATTCGGTTTCTTTCACTGCTTTTATTTTAGAAAACGGGTTCTGTACTGGTTGCTTCTTTTTTAGATTCTACAAAGTGGATTTCTTCCGCAATCAATTCAACGACAAAAACTTGTTGCTCTTGTTTATTTGTGTAGGACCTTGAAGCGAGATGTCCATTTACTCCAATCTGATTTCCTTTTCCACAATACTGGTGTAACAAACGAGCGGTATTCCCCCAAAATACTACAGGAATAAAATCAGCTTGAGGTTGAGTATCATCTTTCTTTCGTAATCGTTGAATCGCAAGTGTGTTGTTACAAACCACACGATCACTACCTACTTCTTGAAGCTCAATGGGACGAACTAATCTTCCTAACAAAGATACTTGATTCATTTTTTTCTCTCCTTTCGTTTCTATTATTAATATACGCAAAAGAAAGAGTTTCCCTTTTAAAAAGCAATATCTACTAAAGAAATTCACAGATTGTTCAAAGAATTCTGGTAAACTATTCTTGAGAAGAACTCTAAAGAATCTAAGGAGCTATAAAAAAGACATCATTGATTCATGAAAATAAAAAAGGAAAAGGTGAAGAACATGAATATTTTAATGATTGAAGACAATGAAGCAGTTTGCGAAATGATGAATATGTTTTTTGAAAAAGAAGATTGGGATGTTGAATTTCAAACCGATGGGAAAGCAGGATTGGATGTATTTAATGAAGATAGTGAAAAGTGGGACATGATTATTCTTGATTTGAACCTGCCAAGTATGGACGGGATGCAAGTGTGTCGCGAAATCAGAAAAAAATCAAATTATGTACCGATTATCATGCTGACTGCCCGTGATTCCGAAAGTGATCAAGTGATAGGCTTAGAAATTGGTGCAGATGAATATGTAACAAAACCATTCAGTCCCTTAACTCTAATGGCACGAATGAAGGCATTATACAGACGATCTCAACTTACAAAAACAGGTGATAACGGACAAGAAGATGCCAGTCGTTTTGATATTGTAACGCAACATGTAAAAATCAGTATTTCAACTAGAGAAGCTTATTTGGATGGGGAAATTATTGAGAGTTTAACTCCCAAGGAATTCGAAATATTTACGTTGTTGGCAGAACATCCGCGACAAGTGTTTTCAAGGGAGCACATCTTAACAAGTATCTGGGAAGATCCTTACTTTGGAGATGAACGAACCATCGATGCTCACATTAAAAAGCTTCGTCAAAAAATAGAAATAGCAGGACCACAAGTTATTCAAACGGTTTGGGGTGTTGGTTATAAGTTTGATGATTCAGGATTGAACGGAGTGGTGGATCATTGAAATACCTTTATAAACAAATTATTGCTTTTTTCATCGTTGTTTTAATAACGGTAGCTACTTCAGGAATTATTTTTATTCGATTTTTAGTAACGAATATTTACGAAGATAAAGAAGCACAACTGTTTGGGTATGCAGAATCAGTGATTGACCAAAATATGTCTATTCAGGATATCGAAAATGGAATTAAAGTAATTTCCAATCAAGATGTTATTTTAGCTATTTACGATAAGAAAGATGAGTTAGTATATCCGACGACTGCCAATCATCAGTATTCTAGTGGACTATCTCAAGAAGATATTCAACGATTACAAGAAGGAGAAAGAATTTCTCTTACAGAACGAGATCGTGGGTTTATGAATGAAGATTTTTCAATCGTAACAGTGTATTTACCCTTATTTAACAGAACCTCTACTAATTTTTCTGGATTTGTCGCAGTAGCTTCACCAGTTAGTGGGATTCAAAAACAAATCGAAGAAATACGTACAAATTCTCTTTTAACCGTTCTAATTTCAGGTGGGATTTCTATTATTATTAGTATTGGGTTTGCAAATTATTTATCTCGTCGGATTGTTCGAATGAGAAATGCTACACGTGAGATCACTCAAGGAAATTTTGATATTTCACTGGAAAATCATCATCGTGATGAATTTGATGAACTATCTCAAGATTTCAATCTGATGGTAGGTTCGTTAAAAGACTCCCAACAAGAGATTGAAAGACAGGAAAATTTACGACGTCAATTTATGATGGATGTTGCACATGAGATGAGAACGCCATTAACGACGATTCATGGAATTCTTGAAGGGTTAGAACATGATATGATTCCTGAAAAAAGTAAGGAAAGAAGTCTCACCATCATGCATAATGAGACTCGCCGAATGATTCGTATGGTAAATGAAAACTTAGATTATGAAAAGATTCGTTCTGATCAAATCGTTTTAGTAAAACAAGAGTTTCTTGCTCAAGATGCTCTTCAAAATGTAAAAGAACAACTGGAAAAGAAAGCCACGAGTAAAGGTAATAAAATAGAAGTGATCATCCAAACACCTGATATGAAAATCTATGCAGACTATGATCGTTTCATTCAAATTCTCGTTAACTTAACTACAAATGCTATTCAATTTACTGAAAATGGGAATATTCATTTAGAGGCAGAAGAAACAAAAGAGGGAACGATTATTAAGGTTCGTGATACTGGACAAGGAATCGATAAAAAGGATATTTTAAGTATTTGGGAAAGATATTATAAAGCGGATATCTCTAGAAAAAACAATAAATTTGGCGAATCAGGAATAGGTTTAGCCATTGTAAAATCACTAGTAAAAAGTCATCAAGGTGAAATTGAAGTGGAAAGTATCCTAGGGAAAGGAACTACATTTACAATTCAATTTCCACCTAAAAATATAATAGAAAAATAAAAAGAGAAAGCCGCTAAAGTTGAACGTCAACTTTAGCGGCTTTCTTTTTTTAGATTAGTAGGTGCTATTCTAGAAGGTTTGTTTCTAAGACTTCTTTTTCGCTACTAGTATTTTCTGAGTCTAGTTCTGTTTCTGTTTGATTTGCTGGAAATTCTGGAGCATCCGTTTTGTAAAGAGGGACACTTGATTTTCCGTTATTTTGTTGAATCAATGAGGTTCCTTCGTCACCAGCTTCTTTTCGATCTTCCAACAACTGTGCAGGAGAATCTAAATAATTATGGGCATCTCTATCAGCAGGAATAAAGTCTGCTGGAGAGTAGAAGCGTAGAAGGTCTCCGTTTATAATTTGATCAGAAATCATTAATTGTTTTTGAGAGGCTTCTTTTATTCTATTAACTTCATTTTGATAATCAGTAACACTGTCTTCAGAGCTCATCAGAGCTGAATTGCCTGTTTTTGTATCATAAATAGAGTTTCCAATGATTGTGTACTCAGGAGTGATTGTAATTCCATTTCGGAAGGGAACAATCTGGTTTCGTTCTTCTGATAATAAATCTTGGCCTAATTGTACGTATGTTTCTGTCTGAATTCCTAATAGATGCATTAAGGTTGGCAAAGCGTCTACTTGTCCACCATAAGTATCTTGGATACTTCCATTGCCTAATCCAGGAATGTGAATAATCATCGGAACTCTTTGTAACATAGCATTATCATATTCTCCCCAAGTTCGCGAACTTTTTCCTAACAAAGGAGCAAGAGTAGTATTACGTGAATTAGAAATTCCAAAATGGTCTCCGTATAAAATGAAGATGGTGTCTTCGTAGAGACCTGAATCTTTCATGTATTGGAAAAACTCTTCCACTGCTTGATCAGCGTAATGTGCAGTATTAAAATAACCTGTAACCGTTGAATCCGGGGTCTCTGGTATTTCATAGACTGTATTTAATTCATCTTCAGGAAATGGGAAATGATTTGATACCGTCAAGAATTTCGTATAAAAAGGTTGTTCCATTTGTTCTAGATACTGCACGGATTCTTGTAGGAATAATTTATCTTTCAAGCCATATTCCAAAGAGTTTTCATCATTTAAAGTATAACTAGTCTCGGCACTAAAGAAATAATCGTATCCCATTGCTTTGTACGTATTATCTCTATTCCAAAAACTACCTACATTTCCATGGAAAACAGCACTCGTATAGCCTTTATTTTTTAAAATTTGTGGTGCAGCATGGAAGGTATTATCCGAACCAGCTTGAGTAAAGGCAGAACCTTGTGGTAATCCAAATAGAGAATTATCCATTAATAGTTCAGCATCGCTTGTCTTTCCTTGACCTGTTTGATGGAAAAAATTAGAAAAACTAATCGAATCTTCGTTGTCATACAGACTATTCAAGAAAGGAGTTACTTCACTTTGCGTTCCATCTTTCTCAATCATGGATAGATTAATGATAAATTGTTGCATACTTTCTAAATGAACGTAGACAATATTTCGACCTTCTGCTTTTCCAAAGTAGGCTTCATTTGGTTCAGCGTGATGGTCTTCTAAATAATCTAATACAGTAGCCATATCTGAACTATCTGCGCTGGCACGAACAGAATTTGCCTTTGCAGTCTGAACACCATCATAAATAGTATACACATTGAGACCCAAATACTTTACAATGTAGTTACGGTCAAAGGTTCGTGTTAATAATTGTGGTCGGCTAATTTCTGCAAGATTTAAATTGAATAGGAAAACTAGAATAGAAACAATCATAGTAGTAAAAGCCATTTTTTTCTTAAGTGAATAAGAAATTTGTGATGTTTTTTTCTTTCTATACAAATGAATCATCAAAATGAAGTCAATCCAATAGACAATGTCCGTTAACTTGAACATTTGAAAAATACTTGGTCCGATACTTTTTGTGATACTAGCAGAACTAAGTATAGATTTTATCGTAATGAAGTCTGAGAATTCTCGATAATAAAGAATATTTGAAAATAGTAATAGAGAGTTTAAAAAGTAAAGAAGGAGTAAAGCACGATTGCTTTTTTTAGAGTCAGAAAAGAATAGGGATAATCCGAAAATAAAAATTGTGCTTGCTAATGGATTCAAGAAAAGAATCAATTGCTGAAAGGCCCCATCTACACCCAATGAAAAGTCTAAATGATAAGCAAGATACGTTTTCAGCCAAAAGAGTAAAATGGCTATGAGAAAGAAACCATATTTCTTAAAGAAGGTTTCTTTTAAAGTTATTTTCAATTTGGTACCTCCTAAATTTTATATGGATAAAATTAAACGTAATCTTTCCATGAGTATGTGTATTATAAAATTTAATTTTTTTATAGTCAAATGATGGGAGCGAATACAAAAGAGATTTCTAATAAAAGACTCATAAACGAATCAAATACGGTATACTGAATAGAACCGAAATAGCTGAGATGACGATTAAAAAAAGAAAGCAGGAGAAAAATGAAACAAAAAAGAAGTATATCCATAAAAAGACAAGCACAAAAAGATATAGAAAAGGGAAATCCCTTATTACAAGAAGTATGTTTTCCTAATGAAATTACATTTAAAGAAGGGGAAATTGTTGAGTTAGTAGGCCAAAAGGGAGAATTTGTAGCCCAAGCTTACCTTGCAAAACAAAATAAAGGAGTTGGCTGGGTATTTAGTCGTACCAATGATATTGATTTCGATGGAAGCTTCTTTCTCCAACAATTTTACCATGCATTTGAAAGAAGACAAAAGCTAATGTCCGATGAGTTAACGAATACGTATCGTTTGTTTAACGGTGAAGGAGATGGAATTCCTGGACTTACGATTGATTATTATGCTGGATATGTTGTTTTCTCTTGGTACAGTGAAGGGATTTATTTGTATCAAGAAGAAATTTTATCTGCATTTAATGAAGTCTTTCCTGATATAGTAGGAATCTATGAAAAATATCGTTACAAGCGTGAAGATGGCCAAACAAGTAAGTTAATTATGGGAGAAGAAGCAGAAGCTCCGCTTGTTGTTAAAGAGAACGGCTTGAACTTTGCCGCATATTTAGATGAAGGTTGGATGACTGGTATTTTCTTAGATCAACGTGAAGTGCGTCAAGCTCTTCAAGATCGTTATGCAGCTGGGAAATCAGTTCTGAATACCTTTAGTTATACTGGAGCATTCTCCGTAGCAGCAGCAATGGGAGGAGCCTCTCATACAGCTAGTGTCGATGTAGCAAACCGTTCTAAAGATAAAACGAAAGAACAATTTCTTTTAAATGGACTAGATCCAGAAGAGTCCACTATTCGGGTAATGGATGTGTTTGATTACATTCAATTTGCAAAACGTAAGAGTTTGCAATTTGATGTCATTGTGGTAGATCCGCCAAGTTTTGCTCGTACAAAGAAACGAGTGTTCTCTGTTTCTAAAGATTATGGACAAATGATTGAAGATTTGATTGATATCTCTGCACCAGACGCTGTATTTATTCTGTCTTCCAATGCTGCCAACTATAAACGTAAAAACTTTAGAGATGATATTGAAACAGCTTTCCGTAACAAAAAACAGCAATATACACTTTTAGAAGAATTCAGATTGCCAGAAGATTTCCCAATACCAAAAGGAAGTCAAACGAGTGATTATTTGAAAGTATCCATCGTTCAAAAAAGAAGCAAATAGAGTCTCATTTATTTAAAGGGAATAGAAAAACATCAGGCCCCTCAAAAGTTAATCCTTTTGAGGGGCCTGATGTTTTTATTTTTGTTAGTTTATTTATCTGTAGCCGCGTGGGTTCCAGCAGTATGCCCCGTAACGAAGGCTCCGGTAATGTTGTAGCCTCCCGTATAGCCATTGTAATCTAGTAATTCACCGCAAAAATACATGCCTTTTGCTTTTTTACTTTCCATCGTTTTAGGATTCACTTCTTTAGTTGAGACTCCACCACCGGTTACAAAGGCTTTGTCCAAAGGAAGTGTACCATCTGCTTGGAATGGGAAATCTTTACAGAAGTGTGCAAAGTCTTGAATTTCTTTTAAGACAAGTGTTTTTAAAGGACTATGCTCATCGATTCCTACTTGTTGCAATCCAAATAAGAGGTATCGCTCCGGTAGAAGTTCTTTCCAGCCATTTTTAACACTTTTTTCTGGTTCGCTTTTTATGAGTTTTCGTAAGGACTGTTCTACTTGCTGTTCGCTTTGATCAGGGAAAACATCCAAAGACATCTGGACCGTATCCGTTTTATCCCGTTTCTTTGTTTGATGAACAAACATCGAACAACGAAGAGCAGCGGGACCAGAAACGCCAAAATGTGTGAAAATCATATCCATTTGATGGCTAACAACTACTTTACCTTTTTTATTTTTAACAGACATCTTCACGTCTCTTAAAGATAAGCCCTTTAGAATCCTTTCTACAATAAAAGAATCTGGGGAAGTAATAGGGGCTTCGGTAGGGTATAGTTCTGTAATCGTATGACCTGCAGATTCGGCAAAAAGATAGCCATCTCCAGTAGAACCCGTTCGCGAATATGTTTTCCCTCCGGTAGCAAGAACGATTCGATCTGCCGGAATTTCTTCGTCAGTGTTTAATTTTAATCCACGTATAGCATTCTCAGAATCAAACAGAATTTTTTCAACAATAGCATCGGTTCGTACCGTAACTTTTTGATTTTCTAATTCTTCAATAAACGTTTCTAAGATTGTTTTTGCCTTATTCGTGACTGGAAACATTCTTCCATGATCTTCCTCTTTCAGTGCGACTCCTTTACTTGTAAAAAAGTTCATAATGTCATATTGCGAGAATTGATGGAACGCTCCATGCAGAAAACGACCGTTTCCTGGAATATGAGCAATAATTTCAGATTCAGGACGGTTATTGGTGACATTACAACGCCCGCCTCCGGTTAAAAGCATTTTTCTGCCTAAAACTTTATTTTTTTCGATGAGTGTGACTTGAGCACCTGCTTTTGCTGCGGTACATGCAGCCATCAGCCCACTGGAACCTCCGCCGATTACGATCACTTGATGTTTCATATGTTTTATATATTCTCCATTCTATCCTTTGTTTTATACCCACATTTAGGTTTCGGTTTATTTTAACATAATGAAGGAGCAAAACGCTATTTGATAGGTATTAGTTTTTCTTTCCATGAAAAACATTTTGAAAGTATAGTATAATAGAGAAAATAAGCTAAAGGGGACGATACTTATGAACTTTTCAAAAGTAATCCAATTATCTCAATCGGCAAAAGGCTACCAACAAATTAAACTGACCAATGCACAGATTGAAGAAATTGAAAAATCCGGACGACGAGCTATTCCAGAAAAAATAATAGGTGACTTCTTTCATATCTCCATGATTCGTAGCGAAGAGGTATTAATGGAGAAAGATTCAGAAGAACTAACCGATATTTCTGAAGATACCAGTCGAGAATTGAGAGCGGGTGGACCAGTCTTTTTTGTTATTTCTGTAAAAGATGGTGAGCTGTCAACTGAGTTAATTTCTTTTTATACGGGAATGATTATGGCTACTATGCAATTACAAATTACAGACTTGCTACTAGGCTATAGTTTCTCAGCACCTCAAGAAAAATTACGTCTTTTAAATATGCCAGAATGGAAAAATAGACTAGACGTCCCCCGTGACTATTCGGTTGTTCAAATATTAAAAGTTGGTTATCCTGATGAACCAGTAAATAAAAGAGTACCTTATCTGGGAAGTTTACTTTCAAGAATTTTAGACTAAACAGTAGCCTATCTTTACGTGAAGCATCATGGACCATTATTTGGGTCTAGGGTGCTTTTTTAACTTGAAAAAATCTGTTATTTTGTATAAATTTTGTAAGGTACGGTATAATCATTTAAATGGATGAGATGAATAAAGTATAGAGAAAAGAAGTGAAGCAAATGGCTTATATTTCATTAAAAGATGTCAGTAAATTTTATAAAATGGGTGAAACAACGATTGTTGCAAATGATAAAATTAGTTTTGATATTAATCAAGGTGAATTTGTTGTGATTTTGGGACCTTCTGGAGCCGGGAAATCGACCGTTCTAAATATTTTAGGAGGAATGGATAAGGCCGATGAAGGGGATATTATCATTGATACAATAAACATTGGTAAATATTCTAACAAAGAATTAACGACCTTTCGTCGCTTAGATGTAGGATTTATTTTTCAATTTTATAATCTGGTCCCTAATCTAACCGCAAAAGAAAATGTCGAACTAGCTTCTCAGATTTCCGGTCGCGCACGAGATGCGGTAGAAGTTTTGACGGACGTAGGTTTGCTGGAGCGAATGGATAATTTTCCCGCTCAATTGTCT